>NZ_JBEPWZ010000125.1:0-8082 GCF_041642155.1 Fodinibius sp. | reverse complement strand
ATCGTATAGCCCGGATTTCTCACCCGGAAATTTGTACTTCAGCAAGGCGAAGGAATAACGGCAGCGGAGACGTACCCCCCTGCACCCGGCACACTATTGTTATCTTCAACGCCGCTGACGGGCGACGTTCACAGTATGGCACACACTGTTATAATTTTTGGATCTCAAAAATCGCTATAAGTTTATCTTTATCATAAAGTTACCACAATATACCGTAAATCTATATAAGAAATACGGGTTAGCCCCAATGCCCGGTTAGCTTACAGCTATTGCTGCAAAACAGGGACTAAATCTTGGTGCCGTCCGGTATCACCGACCGTTTGGGAACTACCACAATACCATCTACCACATGATACTCGCCATAGTCGCCATCTTCAAGATGGTCGCCCCCGGCAATGCGCACATCATTCCCTATCCGGCAATTCTTGTCGATAATAGCATTACTGATAAAACAGCGTTGACCAATAGCCATGGGCGGCTGTTCGCTTCCCCTGTTCTCCAGCTCTTCGCGCGACTGGAAATAGTCATTGCCCATGATGATGGAACGCTCTATCGTAGTCCCCTTACCGATGCGGGAGCGAATGCCGATAACAGATCGCTCGATACGACTGGCCTCGATCAAACACGCCTCGGCCAGGACCGAGTGGTCAAAGGTCGTCCCCGAAAGTTTGGAAGCCGGCAGCAGCCGCGCCCGCGTATAGATGAAATCCTCGTTATCGTAGAGATTAAACCTGGGCAGGTCGTCAGTCAGTTCCAGGTTGGCCTTGAAAAAGGACTTCACCGTCCCGATATCGGTCCAATAGCCATCAAATTCGTAACTCTGCACCCGGTAATCCCCTTCAATAGCCTTCGGAATAATCCCTTTCCCGAAATCGGTGGAATCTTCGTGCTTGTCCAGCAGTTCGGTCAGAATTTCCTTCTTGAAAATGTAAATGCCCATGGAAGCAAGATAGTGCCGACCCTCGCTGCTGAATTTTTCAGGCGTTTCCGATCTCCATTGATCCAGTTCCTCCTTATCCGGCTTCTCTATAAAACGCTCAATCGTACCCTCTTCATTCGTTTTCATAATGCCGAATGCCGTGGCATCTTCCGCTATCACCGGAATGGTCGCGACGGTAAGATCCGCATCATTTTCTTCATGCTTGTCGATCATTTTCTGATAGTCCATCTGGTACAGCTGGTCACCCGACAGGATAGCCACATGCTTGTGATCCTTATTTTTCATGTGGTACATAGACTGGCGAACCGCATCTGCCGTCCCCTGGTACCAGTTCTTACTGCTCGGGGTTTGCTCGGCGGCCAGGATATCGACAAAACCTCTGGTGAATACGTCAAAATTGTAGGTATTCTTGATATGACGATTCAGAGAGGCCGAATTGAACTGCGTAAGCACATAAATACGGCGTATCCCGGAATTCAGGCAGTTCGAAATGGGGATGTCCACGAGACGATATTTACCCGCGATGGGAACAGCCGGTTTCGAACGCATTTTTGTCAGTGGATAAAGACGTGTTCCCTGTCCCCCGCCAAGAATAAGAGCAATAGTTGAACTACGCATAATAAATGATTTTAACGTTTAAGTTGACAGTTCCTCATATAATGCAATATACTTTTTAGCTGAAGCATTCCAAGAAAAATCGAGATTCATAATCCTTTTTCGTAAACCGGCCATGGTACGTCCCTGGCCAAACAGGTCGACGGCTCGTTGAACGGCGTGTCTTGCGGCTCTGAGGGAAAAATCATAAAAAGTGATACCATATCCTTCGGGCTCACCCAAATCGATCACCGTATCTTTCAACCCGCCTATACTGCGGACGATGGGAACCGTCCCGTACCGCATGGAATACATTTGATTCAGTCCGCAGGGTTCAACGCGCGAGGGCATAATCATAAAGTCACTGCCCGCGTAAATCTGATGGGCGAGCGGCTCGTTGTAATCCAGAGCAGCATCGAAATAGCCGACAAATCGGTCAGACATCGCCTCAAACTGGTAGTGCAGGCTGCGGTCTCCGGTCCCCAGCACGATAAAGTTGACGGTCTGGGGCGACTCAAGGAAACTGCGGAATAGATCGGGCAGCAGGTCGGCTCCCTTTTCATACGCCAGTCGGCCAATGTATGAGATGGTCGGGTGCTGTGGATCCAGTCCAAACTTTTCGCACAGCACCTGCTTGTTTTTGCGTTTACCCGTGGCCATCCGCCGGCTGCTGTAATGGTGAGCAACCATCGGATCAGTCTCCGGGTCCCACACATCCGTATCGATGCCGTTGATGATTCCTCGCGATTTCTGCTGCTCGCTGCGGAACAGCCCTTCCAGGCCGTGACTGCTATAACTCAGCTCCTTCATATACGTAGGAGAAACGGTCGTAATCTCCCAACAGGTTTTAAGTCCCGCCGCCAGGCAATTCAACTGTCCATCCCAGTCCAGCAGTCCCGCATTCTGGTAATCAAAATAAGGCAACAGGTTTTGCATGCCATGGTCGTAAATACCCTGGTATTCTCCATTGTGAACCGTAAGTACCGTGGGAATATGTTCCAGGTCGCGGTACCGGTAACTTTGGGTAAGCATAAAGGGAACGAGGGCCGTATGATGGTCGTGGCAATGTATCACATCGGGGGTCACCCGCATCTCGTTAAACCAGTCCAGTATGGCGACCTGAAAGCTGACAAACCGTTCGAAATCGTCTTCATAAGGGATCCCGGTCTGCTGTTCCGCATAGATGCCGGGTCGGTCAAACCGCCCGGGAATATCCACCACATACAGCGGGAAGCCCAGCGTATCATCCATCTCGCGCTGGATACGAAAATCAAACTGCCAGTCCCCCAGCGGGGCCTGTCCCTCAAAAACCGTCTTAAACTGCTGATCCGCCATCCATTCATTGGCATATTTGGGCATGACGACCGAAGCCTCCACTTCTTCCTGAATCAGATACTTGGGCAATGCCCCCACCACATCCGCGAGTCCCCCCGCTTTGGCAACCGGATAGCATTCTGCACTGAGATGAATTATTTTCATATATTGAAACTCCTTTTCAAGTTGTTCGTATGTTACCCTGGCGGTATGATCAGACAACATTAACCGACCTTATCCCTTTGACTAATTAATTAAAGTTTATGCTGCATTCAAAATATTTATTTTTAGACCGCTCGCATTGAACAGCCATAAAGTTTCAACCAGGATTATATTAATCATTCACCCTCAACCAGAGAAAGTTGTTTCACAAAGACCTGCAGCGGAAACAAAGTCCGCATCCATTCTCTGATTAACGCTGTGCCTTCGCACCGATGTTCAGCCTATGTAGCTGGTGCTGCTTCGTCATAGTGGGTCTTTATGCGTAGTTGGGCTATTTTGGGGAAGTTGACTGTTTCGGCACACCGGTGCATATCCATTGTCTGACTCTGAACATGCAGCCTGAAGAAATAATACTTGAAATGAAACACTGATTATGACCAAAAATGAGAAGAACCTCTATTTTCAATATAAAATTATGTGCCTATGGCCGTTATAGAAGTTAAGGATATTGCCAAATCATTCGGCAAAACCCAGGCCGTCAGAAATGCAAGTTTTGAGGTAGAAAAAGGACGTATTTTCGGACTCCTGGGTCCCAACGGCGCCGGTAAGACCACCGCTATCCGGATGATTAACCATATCCTTATTCCCGATGCAGGCACCATCACCATCAACGGCCTGAAAGCGAGTTCCCATACCCAAAAGATGATCGGCTATCTGCCTGAAGAACGCGGGTTGTATAAAAAGATGAAGGTCGGCGAGCAACTCATCTACCTTGCCCGTCTCAAGGGACTGACCCACCGGAAAGCGAAAGAGCAAACAAGATACTGGCTGGATCGCTTTGGTGCGTCCGACTGGTACCACAAGAAGGTCGGTGAGCTTTCAAAAGGGATGTCTCAAAAAATCCAGTTTATCGCGACGATTGCACATGAACCCGACATTTATATTTTTGACGAACCGTTTAGCGGACTCGATCCCATCAACAGCGAAATGCTCAGGGAGATCGTAATCGAGCTGCGCGAGCGCGGCAAAACAGTCCTCTTCTCAACGCACCGCATGGAGCAGGTGGAACAGATGTGTGATGATATCTGTCTTTTTAACAACGGAAGAGTGGTACTTAAGGGCAACTTGCGGCAGATCAGGAAATCATTCGGCAAGAATACGATTGTCATAGAATTCCAGGGCGACTCCAGCTTCCTGGATCAGATCAAAAATGTGCGTATTAACAACCGGTCCACCAATTTTGCTGAAATCAGGGTGCTTGACGGACAGGATATGCAGCAAATTCTCAAAATGGCCATGGATCACGCCGAAATTTACCGGTTCGAGCGCGTTGAGCCCTCCCTGACCGAAATTTTTATCTCCACCGTCGGCGAGGACAATATTAATCCCAATGAACTGGCATAATCACGAATCTTCATGAATAGCATGGAATTATTAGTTATCCTTTTATTTATTTATAAAAACCTCAGAATATAATTAGCCCATATTTTTCACCAAGATTAATGGTGAATTGTTACAACCTCATAATGCAGATAACCATAGATCAATTTTTGAGGCCAAAAAATATAACAGTGAAATTTCTTTATGAATAATCACGCTAAAGCATGAACTTACATCAGATATTACTGGTCCTTAAGCGAGAGTATATCACCCGCCTGCGCTCCAAGGGTTTTATCATAGCCACCATCCTTATCCCGCTTGGGATGATCGCTTTTGTGGGCGCCGGTATCGGCATTGCCATATGGGATACCGGCTCAGAACATACCATTGGCATCGTGGACCAGACGAACAGCCTCTATCCCCGGCTGGAAGAGCTGGCAGGTGAGCGGTATAAAGATTTATCAGCCACTACAGAAGATGCTCTCCGGGGCATGGTCGCGAGCGAGGAGATTGACGGATACATCCTCCTGGCGGAAGACCATATCAACCTGCAGAAAGATCCGGAATATGTATCCAGCGGAGCCGGGGGTATAAGCCTCCAATCGCGCATCCAGTCGGACCTCCGGCAGGTGATCCGGGATGAACGCATCAGCCGGGCCAACGTATCCGAGGATGTGCAACAGATTTTTGAGGCGGAAATCAGCCTGTCGACCAGCAAGCTTACCGAGCAAGGCGAGGCCACCGAAGATGATACGGGATTTCTGACGATTGTCGGCATGGCAATGGGGATCATCATCTTTGGTTCCGTCTTGGGTTACGGCGGCATGCTCACGCGCAGCGTCATTGAAGAAAAGACGAACCGCATCATTGAAGTCATCACCTCTTCCGTGAAGCCCATCGAGCTGCTGCTGGGTAAAATGGGGGGCGTCGGGGCTCTTGCCCTCTCCCAGCTGGCCTTCTGGCTGGCCACTTTTTTCGCACTTGCGGCCGCAGCGGGACCGCTGGCCGGGATGATGCTGGGACCTGAAATGGTTCCCGGCGGCGAGGCGGCCTCGGGGAACCTCGATCCCGAAATGTTTGCAATTCCCGATATCGCACCCTCGCTGATTCTCTATTTCGTCCTCTTTTTCATACTCGGATACCTGCTGTACAGCTCCCTGTTTGCCGCCATCGGATCGGCCGCGGATTCGGAAACCGACACCCAGCAGTTTATGTTTCCTGTCATGATCCCCGTTATGATCGGTTACTTTATCATGTTCCGGGCGATGGAAAACCCGGACAGCACGCTGGCGATCGTGGGCTCGCTGGTTCCTTTCTGCACGCCTATTGTGATGATCACGCGCATCGCCATCACGGATGTGCCCTTTTGGCAGATTTCGTTGTCCATCCTCCTGATGGTCGCCACCTTTGCCCTCACCATGTGGCTGAGTGCCAAGATCTACAGCGTGGGCATCCTCAGTTACGGACAAAGTGCCGGCTTTAGGGAGCTGTGGAAATGGGTGAGGGAATAGGTTAATCCACCTCGCTGCCCCACCAGTTGTTTCCGGGGTTGTAATCCGGTGAGAGAAACTCCAGCCGCTGCTCTTCCAGCTCCGGCAGCAGTTCCTGCTCGATCTTCTCCAGATAGGCCGCCTCTTCGGCCGGGTCATACTGCGGGTCTTTCCGGGGAAAGCGAGCGCCGGTCTGCGACAGGTATTCCGTGAGCCGGCTGCTGAGCCGGGCGGCCACCTCCGGGTGCTCCCCCGAGCGGTCAACGTGCTCTTCAAGGTTGTTCTCCAGGTCATACAACACTTCGCTGCTGTCCGCGTGGTAGCGAATCAGCTTCCAGCGTCCCCGGCGAATAACGGAGGAAGGTCGTCCCCCCTGGTTCCCGTAATGCGGGTAATGCCATACCAGGGATCGCTCGGGCATGGTTTCTCCGTTAAGCAGGGGGACCAGGCTGACGCCGTCGCGGTGTTCCTCCGGGCGCAGCTCGCTCCCGGTCAGCTCAAGGATCGTTGGATAAAAATCGGTGCCGGTAACCGGGGTGGGGTTTTCGGTGCCCTCGTGATTGAGCCACGGGACGCGGATAAAATAGGGGACCCGGAGTCCGCCCTCGTACTGGTATCCCTTGCCGCCCCGAAGCGGCCGGTTGGAGGTCGCATAGTCATCACCGGCCGCCACGCCCCCGTGATCGGAGGTGAAAATGACGATGGTATTATCGTCCAGCCCCTCCGTCCGCAGGGTCTCCAGCACGCTTCCCACCGCGTCATCCATATGCTCCACCAGTCCCGCATAGACCGGGTTATCCTGCACCTGCCGGATGGGCAGGAAATAGCCCATTTCAAATCCTTCCTCGGCGATTCCCAGCGAATCCGCCTTGTCGCGGTACTTTTTCCAGTTGGCCCGGGTGGTTTGAATCGGCGCATGCACCGCATAAAAAGAGAGAAAAGCGAAAAAGGAGGTGTCCCTGTGCTGCTCGATAAATCGGCTGGTCTCCAAGGCCAGCTTTTCCGGCAGGCTCATCCCCTCCTCCCCCGGGTGATCCTCCATCTTGGGATTATTAAAAGGGGAAAAATAACCGCCGGTATAGGGTCCCCCCGCCTCAAATCCGCCCTGGTTCATATCAAACCCGTGGTCCTCGGGATAGGAGCCCTCCCCGCCCAGGTGCCACTTGCCGGCAAAGAAAGTCTGGTATCCTTCCGCTTTCATCGCTTCGGGCAGAACCTCGTATTCGTGGGGCAGGTGATCGACGTAGTCGGGCGGCAGCAGCTTGCTGTGGCGGCCCTGCTCCCGCCAGTCCTCCCCCGTCCTGGCCCCGATCCAGTCGGTGATGCCGTGACGGGCCGGGGATTTCCCCGACATGATGCTCGCCCGGGCGGGACTGCAAACCCGGGCGGCCGTATAGCCGTTGGTAAAGATCATACTCTCCCCGGCCAGCCGGTCCAGGTTAGGGGTCTCATAGTAGTCGCTGCCCCTGCTGCTCAGATCGTGATAGCCGTAATCATCGGCAATGATAAATAGGACGTTGGGTTTCTCTTCCTCTTCCGGGCTTTCCTCAGGAGCGCAAGACCACACAACAAGAATACTGATGAGGACGAACCCCAGGCTTATTTTTGATTTCATGACGAAGGTGCTTGGATTACCTATTTAAAAAAATTTGAAAAGATCTCTGATTATCTGATTAAGAGGATGTTTAACGGTAGTTAGTTCATGATAACTATTGTTTCCCTGTATAAACAATATTTTGATGCCTTTGGGCGGTTGAGTATTTATGAATTACTTTACTCAGGACGCAAATTTTTTATGTCACTCATCCAGCGAATTGATCCAGTCGGCGATTTTCAGGGCCTCTTCTTCCGGCACGATCGTCATCGGCGGCATCGCCGTGGCGTAATCGGGCCAGTTCGAAAGGTCCGGGTTATACATCAGCTCGACCATCTCTTCGTTACTATAATTTCGCCGGGCAATTTCCGCAAACGGCGGTCCCACCTGACGCTCATCCGTTTGATGGCAGGAGGTACAGGTGTACTGGGACAACAGCGGTTTTATCTGCTCGAAGGAGGGAGCTCCATCCCCATCCCCACCCTTTGCTTCCTCTTGTCCGGGCTGCTTCCCGGCGGACGGGTCGACGGGGGACGTATTTTTTCGGCTAACCTCGCTTAGCGATAATGTGGGTCCCTCCGGGATCTCCTTCAGCGTATAGTAGGCGG
>NZ_JBEPWZ010000124.1:0-8086 GCF_041642155.1 Fodinibius sp. | reverse complement strand
TGTTTTTCTCTATATCCTCATTCGTTTTAAGAACTGGACCTACTCGGCGGGGGCGGTTGCGGCCCTGTTCCACGATGTGCTGATTGTTCTGGGGATCTTTACGATTTTTGCTGAAATCGCTCCTTTCAGTATGGAGATCGACCAGGCGATTATAGCCGCTTTTCTGACGATTGTCGGTTATTCGCTGAATGACACGGTGGTGGTCTTCGACCGTATCCGGGAAAACAGCCTGCTGTATAAAACGATGGACCATGATAAAATGGTCAACAAAAGCCTCAACGATACCCTTAGCCGCACTGTTATTACGTCGGTTACTACCTTTTTTGTGGTGACGATCCTATTTATCTTCGGCGGTGAAGTGCTAAAGGGTTTCTCTTTTGCCTTGATGCTTGGTGTCATTATTGGTACCTACAGCTCCTTGTTTGTTGCCAGCTCCATGGTTGTCGAACTTCATAAGAGGAAAAAAAATGCATAAAATTTTTGGAAGAATTTCCTATTGCAAAGAATTATATTGCAATGAGACCGTAACAACGTAGCGTTGGAAATCGTAATCATTAAGCAGGGCATAATTGTCTTGGCATAAAGCTGCCGTATCGGCCTTCAACTAAATATAAATTCCCAAAAAAAGTAAACAGGAGATTTTAGATATGAATTTTAATGTATCAGAACGTTATAACTGCGTGGTAATTGAGTTTAAAGGAAATGTGATGGGCGGACCGGATGCGGTCAGCCTGAATGAAAAATTGCATGAACTGATTGAGGAGGATAAAACCAATGTCGTGGCTGATTTGGGTAAGGTTAAATTCATGAATTCTTCGGGACTCGGGATGCTGATCGGGGGATTGACAACCATGCGTAAAGCCGGTGGAGATCTTCGCATTGCCAATGCGACCGACAAGATTGAAAGCCTGCTGGTCATTACGAAGCTTATAACGGTTTTCAAGCATTTCAAATCGCTCGATGAAGCGGTTAAGTCGTATTCAAAGGAATAAACTCTTATTAACTTTTATTAAAGGAGGGGTGACGTCACCCCTTTTTTTATGTCTAATTAATACAATACTATGTCTATTCGTGTTGTGGTAGGTGCTCAGTGGGGCGATGAAGGAAAAGGTAAAATTGTTGACTTGCTCAGTAAAGAGGCTGATTACGTAGTCCGGTATCAGGGAGGGGCCAATGCCGGACATACGCTGGAGTTCGACGGCAAGAAGATCGTGTTACACCTCATCCCTTCCGGAATTTTCAATGGTGATGCTGCTTGTGTGATAGGCAATGGTGTCGTAATTGATCCGCTTGCCCTGCTGGATGAAATTGAAGAAGTGGAGACCCTGGGCGGTAATCTGAAGGATCGCCTGAAGATCAGCAGCGCCGCCCACGTCATCTTGCCCTATCATCAATTGCTGGATCAGGTTAAAGAAGAACACCGGGGTGATGATGCCATAGGAACGACGGGACGTGGTATCGGTCCCGCTTATGTAAGCAAGGTTTCCCGGGTGGGGATTCGCATGTCGGATCTTTTCCATCCCCGGCAACTGCGCCAGAAGATCACCTCCAATATAGCCGATATCAACGATGCATTGGAGCATGTGTATAAGCATGATACCATTGAAGCGGAACCTATCGTTGAAGCACTGCTGGAGGCGGCGGACGCACTGTGCCCGTATATAACCAATACCAGTGCGCTGTTGCATGAGGCTATTGAAAACGGGCGGGAAATTTTACTGGAAGGTGCCCAGGGAAGCCTGTTGGATGTCGATCACGGCACCTATCCCTTTGTGACGTCCTCTTGTCCCACTGCAGGTGGAGCCTGCACGGGATCCGGCATACCGCCCACGGCCATAGACAAGGTGATGGGTATCTCCAAGGCCTATTGCACGCGGGTGGGGAACGGACCTTTCCCGACTGAGCTTCAGGGCGATGCCGGGAAACAGCTGCGCAAAGCGGGACAGGAATTCGGGGCTACCACCGGGCGTCCCCGCCGCTGTGGATGGGTGGACCTGGTTGCGCTGAAATATGCCGTTCGGGTGAATGGCATTAATGAACTGACCCTCACCAAGCTTGATATCCTGGATGATTTCGAGGAAATCAAACTGTGCACGAGCTACGTGGTTAACGGCGAGCAAACCGACGTTTTCCCGGTAGATCTCCCGGATATTGAGGAACTGGAGCCGCAGTATACCACCATGCCGGGCTGGCAGCAATCGCTTGAGGAATGCGAGAGCATTGATGATCTGCCGGGTGAAGCCATAAAATATATTGATTTCATACAGGAGTACCTGAATGTGGATTTGACGATCTTGTCGAAGGGACCCGATCGCAGCGAAACGATCGTCGTTTAGGTATGTTATTTTAAAAAGGCTTTGTAAAACCAGAAAGTTTAATCAGTATCAACCCCTGATTGCATTCAGAACCATCCCGCATAGGATACCTGAGAGGATGCTGAAGGTGTGAAAACACAGTGATTGGCTAAAAAGGACAGTTGTGCACAGCCTCAAAAAAATAGAGTTGATATATATAGATTAATCGCCTTATATTTGGAACTCTTTGGCAAACGGGAGCAGCCTTGCAGTAAAGCGTCCCGGACCAAGGTTGGGGTCTCAGAAGAACAGCCAACCGGGAATGGAGTTGAAGTAATGAATGTACCAAGCGGGAATAGCTCAGTGGTAGAGCATCCCGAGGATTCGGGACCAAGGTTGGGGTCTCAGAAGAACAGCCAACCGGGAATGGAGTTGAAGTAATGAATGTACCAAGCGGGAATAGCTCAGTGGTAGAGCACAACCTTGCCAAGGTTGGGGTCGCCGGTTCGAATCCGGTTTCCCGCTCAAGGAAAAAGTCTTTGCAGCCGGTTCGTTTGCAAAGACTTTTTTTATTTAAAATCAGGAGTGGAGATGTTTGAGACGTACATCATGTATAGCGCATCAAGGGACCAATACTACACGGGGCACACCTCTGTCGGGGCTGCCAAACGCGTAACACGCCATAATGATGAGTGGACGCGATCGACGAAAGCGGGCATTCCCTGGGAACTTGTCTACAAGAAGAACTTTGCTACCAAGAGCGAGGCGATTAAGTGGGAGCTATTTATTAAACGCCAGAAAAGCCGATCCTTTATTGAACGACTGATTTCCTCTGCAGAAAACGAAGTGTAGATTCCAGGTACAGTAAAAGCTTTTTTGTTATAATGGTTACCGTTTTAAATAATTGCGTTTGTCGTCGGGAAACTTTTTCGATCTAGCACTGTTCTTGGTATTTCCTGGACGTGGTTGTGGTTCGCCATGCTCACAGTCAGGGTCTTCGGGATAGAACCCGTTACGAGTTTTTGAATTGTTCGATAAATTCTTTGGTAACGTCGGAGAGCACCAGGCGCCCGCTTATTTCCGCCCGCTCTTCCAGCAGCAACTCCCAGTCATCGGTGTCTTTCCATAACATCGTTTTGAGCTCTTCCATAGCATCGGGACTGTATCCTGATAGCTGTTCGGCCAGCGTTTCAACTTTCTCATCAAGCTGATCGTGGGTTGCACAGACCTTCGAAAAAAGTCCTTTCGCCTCGGCCCAGTCGGCCTTTTTCCAGCTGCCCGCATCCATGGCAAGGGCGCTGAAAGCGGAGATCCCGATTTTTCGCTCGACCGCGGGTCCCACTACAAAAGGTCCGAGCCCCAAGGCCAGTTCACTCAGTTTAACAGAGGCCGATTGGTGGGCCACCGCATAATCTCCGGCTGCCGCAATACCGACTCCGCCCCCGACTGTTTTGCCCTGTATGCGCACAATAGTCAATTTTGAGCAGGTTCGCATCGCATTAAGGACGTTTGCAAATCCCATAAAAAAGTCTTTGCCTTCCTGGTAGTTGTCGATGGACATCAGCTCATCAAACGAAGCGCCGCCGCAGAAAGCACCTTCGCCGCGGCTCTTAAGAACTAAAACTCGGGTATCACTTTCTCTTCCCAATCGGGTAATGGCCTCTGCCAGGTTTCTCAGCATCTTCCCGGGCAGAGCGTTCCCTTTGGGATGGTAAAACGAAATGGTTCCGATGTTGTTTTCGGTACGGGTCGTTATTTTTCCGGTTTCAGGCATAATTTTGTGGAATGATTCGGGCCACGGGTTACATAAGACAGGGTGTTTTTCCGGGGAATTTTAAGGTTTCATCCATAAAACGTCTCATTGTTCCTGACCATTTTTTTCAGCAGCGGGTTCGGACGATACCGGTCCTCGCGGTATTCCGTTTGCAGGCCGGTAAGGCGATCCAGTACATTCATGAGCCCGAGGTCATCGGCCCATTCGAGCGGACCTTTGGGAAAAGGTACGCCTTTGGTCATCGCCAGGTCCACCTCTTTAGCGGCGGCAATATTCATAAAGACGACATCCGCCGCTTCGTTTATGAGCATGGTGAGGATGCGGTTCACAATCTGTTGGCCGACGTCCCGATCCTTTGTTGGAACCTGCTCTTTTTCGTTGTCTCCGTACTCATAAAACCCTTTGCCCGATTTCCTGCCCAGGTGGCCGGCTTCAACCATCCGCTGTTGGATAAGAGAGGGTTTGAAGCGCGGATCGTAGAAAAACTCCTCGAAGATCGTCACGGTAACTTTGTAATTGATATCGTTCCCAATGAAGTCCATCAGCTGGAAGGGACCCCTTTTAAAGCCGCCGATCTCCTTCATCGCCCAGTCGATGGTAGACACATCGGCTACTCCTTCTTCAAGCTGACGCAGGGCTTCGCCGAAAAAGGGTCGTGCCACCCGGTTGACAATAAATCCGGGCGTATCTTTAGCCAAAACGGTGTGGTCTTTCCAGCTTCCAAGGAGCCTACGGGTTTTTTTAACGGTCCCGGCCGAGGTGGAGATGCCAGGCACAATTTCCACGAGCGGCATCTGGGGCGCAGGGTTAAAAAAGTGGGTGCCCAGAAACCGTCCCGGTTTTTTCAGGACCGATGAAAGAGACGCAATGGAGAGGGAGGAGGTATTTGTTGCAAGGATACAATCGCGGGAAACGATACCTTCCAGGCGGCGAAAGACATCCTGCTTGATTTCCAGGTCTTCAACAACGGCTTCAACCGCCAGGTCGCACCGGCCGTAGCCTGTAAGATCATCTGCAAAGTGGATGCGATTCATAATATCGTCCACTTCTTGTTGGAGCATGCGATCCTTTTCAACCTGCCGCTGCATAGTTGTCCGTAGCGTATGCCTGGCTTTTCCCAGTTGATCGGGATAGGCATCGTAGAGATATACCTTATGATGGCAACCGGCGGCAACCTGGGCGATACCCTGTCCCATGGTCCCGGCCCCCAGAACACCGATAATTTCCTTGTCCATATTATTTACTATATGAAGTTTATTTCATTTTTAAGAAGCCTTTGAAAAACCAGTCCCGAAGCATCGGGAAAGGTCAAGGCCAGAGGGAGGTTGAAATCACAGCATATATCCCATATGTGAGCACTTCAACAGCACGCGGCAGGCTTTTGCAAAAGACTCTTGCAATATATTTTGCAAATACTACGGGGAGATCAGGAAAGCCGGTATATTTCCCTGATGTCCTCCAGTATTTCGTCAACATCCACCTCGAGGTCAATGAGTTTGCCGCTGTGTATATCAAACACCCAGCCGTGGACCCGCATGGATCGCTTGTTATAGGCTTTTTGGACATCAGCAGTTTTCAGCACATTGATACACTGCTCCTGTACATTGAGCTCAACCAGCCGTTTGTATCGTTCTTCCTCGTCGTCCATATTGTCGAGTTCCTCCTTATGCAGGCGGTAAACATCCCTGATATTCCTGAGCCATGGATTCAGGAGTCCCAGGTCGGCGGATTCCATAGCCGCTTTTACCCCGCCGCAGTAATAATGTCCGCATACCACCACATGATCAACTTCAAGGTGAGTTACGGCATAATCTATGACTGACATGGCACTCAGGTCGGTATTGGGCACCATATTGGCGATATTCCGGTGTACAAAAACGTCCCCCGGATGAGCGCCCATGAGTTCTTCCGCAGACACCCGGCTGTCGGAGCATCCAATGTAGAGAATATTCGGATTTTGTCCCTTAGACAGATTCTCAAAATAATGTTCGTCCAGTTCCAGTTTATCCGCTACCCACTGGCGATTATTTTCAAAAATTTGATCAATATCCATGGCTACTTTATTCTTTTAGTGCATTTTGAGTACTATATAAACTGAATTATTCATGCATGATTAGGAATCATTGGATACATTCGGCTAAAAGCCTACTGATTTTAGCGCTCATTAGCAAGAGGAAATGAGGGTGAGCTCAATCGCCGGGCTGTTTGGCATGTTTGGCTACCGTGCGGCTGAGCGTAATTTGGACGGTGTGGAGATAGACACGTACGTTTTATCCCTTCAGTGTTATTGGGTTATCATTTTTCTGTGATACGGATTATCCTTCTCCCTCGCCCTGCAGGGTCACCACCAGCTTGCGGCGTCTCCCACGGTTCCGGTGCTCACACAGATAGATGCCTTGCCACGTACCCAGGTTAAGGGTCCCACCGGTGACAGGAATACTTACCGAAGAGCCGAGCAGCGAGCTTTTGATATGTGAGGTCATGTCGTCGGGGCCTTCGAGGGTGTGTTCATACAGGGACATATCCTCGGGTACCATCCGCTTGAAATGGGAGGCAAAGTCCCGCCGCACGGAGGGATCGGCATTCTCGTTTATCGTCAGGCTCGCGCTGGTATGCTGGATGAAGATGTGCGCAAGTCCCGTCCGAATCTGTTTGATCTCGGGAATCTTTTCGAGTATTTCATCCGTAATGATATGGAATCCTCTTGATCTGGGGGAAAGTGTTATCTGTTGTTGAAACCACATGTTTGATTTTTACATTTGAAACGAAAAATAGGAATTAATTTTGCCTGAAACAGATAGCATTGTTTGGTTTTTGATAACTGATAACTGATAACTGATAACTGATAACTGATAACTGCGTCACCCGAAAATGCCTTTGATACTGCCGCCGTCGTGGCTGATCGTCTGTCCCGTTACGTAGCCGGCGTGTGGAGAAAGAAGCCATGCTGCCAGAGAAGCAATTTCTTCGGCCTTGCCAAAACGTCCCACAGGCACGCTGGCTTCCATCGCCTCCTTTACCTCGTCAAAGGATTGATCGGATTCATCAACTTTTTTTTGGATCACGCGTTCGATCGCGGGCGTATCGTGCGAGCCGGGGGCCAGTACATTTACCGTGACGCCTTGTTTGGCGATTTCGATAGAGAGTGATTTTGCGTACGCCACTATCGCGGCACGGAAAGCGTTGCTCAGAACAAGGCTGGGAATCGGCTGCTTAACCGACTTGCTTTCGATAAAAAGCATGCGGCCGTAATTTTCTTTGGTAAAATATGAGACCAACCGCTGGGAGAGCTCGATTTTCCAGCGGGTCACGCTATCATATGCTTTATCCCAGTCGGGCATAGCCGTTTCAAGCGGGGTGAGGGCCGGGGGACCGCCAGCGTTGAATACCGCACCATGCAAGGGTTTATTGCCGATAGCGCCTTCAATATCGTTATGCGTGCTTTCCTGCAACAGGTTGCCCGCTACAATGACGACCTGGTCCCCAAAATCATCTTGCAGCTCCTGCAGTTTTTCTTCACGCCGGGCTACGGCGATAATTGAAGCATTCTCCCGGAGCAGCCGTTCAGCAATAGCGCGTCCGAACCCGCTGCTGGCTCCACACACGATAAATCGTTGATTAGTAATTTCTAAATCCATGGTTTTTGATAATAAAGAAGTTTTAATTTTTGACGAAAATTATTGAAGATTATTAAGGTAACTGTTCCACGCCATTCATGCCAAAATCCCGGTTAGTGCGGCAGGAGACCTTTAGCAAGCTTCCCGCAATGATCCCCGGATCCGTCCGCCTCCTGACCTCCTGATGTAGTATCCGTTATCCCGCTTGCCGGATTCAACCGGCGCCGCAATACAGTGCATGTCATTACTTTTCAGGTAGTTATAGCAGGGATTGTTTTCCCCAAGACCGTTGTGAAGGGGTATGAGGTTAGCGCATATCCATAAATAATCATAATTCATTAGTTTTAAAAGACGCAGGTGTTAACACGCTGCCCGAAACAAAAGCAATGTAGTACAGGACG
>NZ_JBEPWZ010000123.1:0-8168 GCF_041642155.1 Fodinibius sp. | reverse complement strand
GTGCTCTTCCGATCTACGCGAGCCCTTCAAGAAGATGCTTCTGGGGCGACCGACGGAGTAAAAAAACCACCTTGTCCATCGCTATGGTAGCCTACCAGCACAGACACAACTGCAAACGCTCATTGTGGCAGTCGAAGGGACCAGGATGGCGGAATGGCGGACTATAAGGCGGCTACGAATTCACCAGCCAGGCCAGCGTATCCACCCCGTCCGGCTTCCAGGAAATCGATGGTTGCTGGGCCTTGCCAAGAAGTTCCGTTTGATTTTCAAGGCCCTGTATTTCCACGCCGGGATGGGCAATATAGACACTCTGCAATTGCCTCTCATACTGTTCTGCTAACTCCGCTACCGTCTCCTCATCTCCCTGCACCCAGTAGCTGACAAAATCACGGTCGAACTCAAGCCCCCCTTCCTGCAGAAGAAAATGATCAAGCCACAGCTGGGGACGTTCTACAGCCTCGTTATAGGCATACTGCTGTCTAAGCCCGGGTGGCGGTATGAGATGCTGGGGATTTTCCAGCCAGAAGGAATGAACAGCTTCCTGGAGCTCACTTTTGATCTCATCCAGCGAATAGCCCGATACCACCAAAGCCACCGACCGGCAGCCCTTTCCCCCGTAGCGGAAGATCCCTTCCACCAGATCCTCGATCACACGCTTCTCTTTTCGATCCAGGAAGGCCATCGAGAAGTGGGCCGTCCGGATGAGGTAGCGGCAATCCTGGCCGGCAAGATTCCATTTCCGAATGGCTTCCCTAACGCCCGGCACCGATGATTCGGATCCCGCAAAGATGATGGCATCGTTTTGCATACCCTCAAAATCATCCAGACGGTGCGCCCACTGCACATTGACGCCGGTCCATATCGCTGTCTTCTTCACCTCATTCAAAAAAGTCGGGAGCAGGTAAGGGTCCTTGCGCGAAATTTTACCCGTATAGCGGGAACCGCTCAGCAGCGTGCTGAACGCATCCTGGAACCCCACCAACGGCAAATTTCCGGCGTGAAGGCATAGCACATTCTGATGCTGTGTCCGCCCGTGATCATACCCGCCGTTTAATCCAGCCTCCCCGGCCCACGCCTGTATCGCTTCCCTGTCAATGCTTTTTTGAATGGCATCGATGGCAAATTGCACATCCTCAAAACTGAAATAACCCTCCTGAACGGTCCGGTCAATAGCATCCATCAGGTAATGGTTGTCCGCTTGAAGCCAGCTCTGCGTGGCTTCAAGCAGGGTCGTTATGCGTTTTTCTATATCTGCCATACCTTAAAAAAAATTAATCCTCGTCAATCAGGAAATTACAACCCCGCAGATCTTTCGGGTTCCAGCGTCCCAGTACCCGGAACCGGCCCTTGCTGTCCATAATCCCTCTGTCGCCTGTAAGGAGAAACGGGCAACTGTACACATTGGCCAGATCGATAATGCCCAGCAGTCCCTCTTCATAGGGCGGCAACACTTCATCCGGATCACCCGAATTCCGGACAGTGACCCGCATCCAGGGCACCGTCTTAAACCATTTACCCCCGCTGGCATATGCCTGACTCAGCAGCTCCGCCATCCCGTATTCCGAGTGGACCCGGCTGGCATCCAGTCCAAAGCCATTCGCTAACCGCTGGTGCAGCCGATCCCGGGAGATCTCGCGCCGGTGCGTTTTCATGCCACCTGTTTCAATGACAATACTGTTCGAAGGCAAGGGCGTTTGATCCATCTCAAGCAGATCCAGCAGGCCAAAAGCCGCCCCAAAGAGGATGAGCTGCTTGCCCCTTTCCACAATCACCCGGATGGCGTCCTCATCCAGGGACTCGCCCAACGGCAGAAACCGGCTCAACCCGGTGGAGTCCCGGTCGACGAGTGTCCGGATCATGTAGATCAGTGAAGAATGGGGGTTTTCGGCATAGCCCGGCGTATAGCCCCATATAACCGATCGCTCCAACGGATAAAACCGGCGGAACCCCTTTAACAGCGACTGCTCGTAAAGTCCCGCGTCCGCCACATAATGTACGCTCCGTTTCATGCCGGAGGTGCCGCTGCTTTTAAATACAAGGTCAGCTTTGGCAGGGGGACGGGTTGTCACCTCCGCATCCTTAAAGGCCTTGAGGGGAAGCAGGGGAGCCGCTGAAACATCCTTTTCCATTGCTTTTGGAATCCCGGAATCCAGCGCCTTGCAGTATCGCCGATACACCGGGTTTTGCTCCACCTGGTACTCAAAGACCTGTCTCGCTTTTTCTTCAAACGAGAGCTCATCCGAAAATATAATATCAGACCAATTTCTCATCAAAACTGAATATCAGGTGTAATCATGATAGGGCCATGCTATACCAAAATGCACTGCCTCGACAAGGCTTACCGGCAGGTGCATACTTACTTCAGACCCACCCTTTCAAAGATCCGGTCGACATTTCGAGTGTGGTGATCGAGGTCGAAGGCTTCCTCGATATCCTCTTCCGTCAGGTTCGCCTGAATCGTCTCATCCGCCTCCACGAGGTCACGGAACATCCTTTGCTCCTCCCACGCCTGCATCGCCAGCGGCTGGACCGTATCGTACGCTTTTTCACGCGACATTCCTTTATCGATCAGCATATGCAATACCCGCTGGGAGAACGTCAGGCCATACGTCTTGTAAATGTTGTCGTGCATATTGTCTTCGAAGATAGTCAGCTTCTCCACGACCCCCGAAAAACGATTGAGCATATAATCCAGCAAAATGGTGGCATCCGGCAGGATGATGCGCTCGACGGAGGAATGCGAAATATCCCGTTCGTGCCAGAGTGGGATATTTTCGTAGGCCGACATCATATAACCGCGCAGCACGCGCGAGCATCCCGAAATATTTTCAGAACTCACCGGGTTACGCTTGTGGGGCATAGACGAGGATCCCTTTTGTCCCTTCCGGAAAAACTCTTCGGCCTCTCGCACTTCACTGCGCTGCAGGTGACGTATTTCGACCGCTATTTTCTCCAGGGTGGATCCGATAAGCGCCAGCGTGGCCACATAGTTCGCGTGCCGGTCGCGCTGCAGGGTCTGGGTGGATACAGGAGCGGCCCTCAGTCCCAATTCCTCACAAACCGACTCCTCCACCTCCGGCGGTATATTGGCAAAAGTGCCCACCGATCCACTCATTTTACCAAACTCTACCTGCCCGGCCGCTTCTTCAAAACGCTCCTGGTTTCGCTTCATCTCGGCATACCAGAGCGCGCATTTGAGCCCAAAAGTTGTGGGTTCGGCGTGCACCCCGTGCGTGCGTCCCATCATTACCGTAAACTTATGTTCCCTGGCCTTCTCTGCAAGGATATCAATAAGGTGCCGGATATCCTTTCGGAGAATCTCGTTGGCCTGTTTCAGGCGATAACCATTGGCGGTGTCCACCACATCCGTTGACGTCAGTCCATAGTGCACCCATTTTTTTTCTTCGCCGAGCGATTCGGAAACAGAGCGCGTGAAAGCCACCACATCGTGACGCGTCTGCTTTTCGATTTCTTTTATGCGGTCGACATCAAAAGAGGCTTTTTCATATAATTTTTTGACGTCCTCTTTGGGAATCTTGCCCAGCTTGCTCCAGGCATTGCAGGCAGCCAGCTCTACTTCGAGCCAGGCTTGAAATTGGTTTTCCAGCGACCATATATCGGCCATCTCTTTGCGGGAATATCGCTCAATCATGACGTTCTGATCCAATAGTTTTGGGATTATCGTGCAGGCCCAAAGATATTGGATTTATTTGTAAAGGAGAAAAGACAAACCGCTTTCCATAGAAAGTGCCCTTTGCGAGGGCCGAGCGTATCTATGATTTGTATTCCCTGCAAGGCTTCGTTCCATTGGTGAGCTCCCTCTGCAAGTGCTGCATCCCCCCGGTCCCCCGGCTCGCAGACGCCGGCACACAGGAGCGTTCTGGTGAACTTTGATAAATAAAAGAAGCCTGGACTGATTTCCACAGCCCAGGCTCGACCCCATACAATACTCTTGGGAAAGAGTACGAATTTTGAGGTTTAGTCAAGGTTTACATTCTTGCTCTCGTTGTTTCATCGTTTTGCTGAATGGCTTATCCCCCCTGCAGATTCAAATTCATTCTTGAAACAGTACGACTCTTCCCAGTGTTCGTACGTACTGATCCTGCGAATCACAGGACCGGCTTTTTATCTTTTTGTCTCATAAAGGCATTAATCCTTTTGTTCTGTCTAAAATGCCTAACCAAAGCATCGTTTTCGTCAATTTTTCCGTTGTTCCAGCGTATATATTTTTTTGTTTTTTCTGTGCTTGACATTCGGTTGGGGAGAGACTTGAATCAGTCTCTCCCTTTACGAATGCTCTCCCAGTAACCTCTCTCTTTTACTTATCGTGTTCTCTCAACTTGATGTCTCTTCTACTTTTACTGCTGCTATCTCTCTGTTATATATTAACTACAAACAGTGTGCCAAAACTATTGACAAGTGATAGAAAATGATACTGCTTACTTGTAATAGGCTCTATTACAATCATTTAACTTATTGTTATTACTATACTTAACAGGTTATATAAAAATATCCGAAGAAAAGGATAGAAGATGGAGCCTTCATTTAATCTGTCAAGGGAGATATCTGCAAAATCATAATGACCAATTATTACACATCGTGTGCGGTTATTTATTACACACCAGGCTCAAATAATTATTCCAGCGCATGTAACCGGCCATTCCCCGCAGTTTTTGGAAGTGCTATCGTTCCATTACCAACGGAGGGTATTCGATTTCACAGGTGGAACCACCGACGAAGAGGGTCGTAGCCGGCAGTGGAGGTATTATCAACCCTAAAAATGACCGGCTGTGAAAATGAGCGCACTGCGGCGGTGGATACGGAGAAACTCCTTTGCTCTTTTTAGCTTGACCAAGGAAGAGTTGTCCGTTTTTGGCCCCAGCACAGCGGAGAAACCAATGGATAGACGAAAAAAACGGAGCCGTCTGAGGTCCGCCCGTAAATGACAGGCACCAGCCCGTAACCAGTGGAAATAAAAAAAGCCCGGGTCGATTTCCACAACCCAGGCTTGCCTCATAAATGCCCCGGGAAAGGGCACGGGTTTTGAGAGGTTTTAAACGGTAACGTTCTTACCTGTAGTCGGCATCTTTCTCTTTCGTTCCTTTGCTGGTATTCTCTAACTGCTCATAGGCATCCCCCGTCTTACGAAACCGGGAACGTTGTTCCTCCAGAAGTTCCTGGGACGATTTAAGACGCCGGCTCCTGCGCTCCGACAATCTTGGTTCAATACTGGCCTTCATAAGGATCACTAATTCTTGTTCAATCCGATCATCGGAATTATAGCCGAAGAGATAGCGCAAGCCAAAGAACCATCCCGGCAGATCCTTGAGCAATGGTATGCCCTTGCGAACTTTAGCATTTTCCGTTCGATACAATCCTGCAATTACGGTAGATTCCCCGTCGAGCAGCAATATTCGGGAATTGGCTTGTTGTTTATTGATTACAGTACTTACCGGGTCGGGCTGGGCAGTTGAACGCTCGGCACTTATTTCCATGTCAACAAAAGTGGAATCTCCCTCGTTGACAATATGAGGCGTAACCGTAAGTATCGTCCCGACACTAAAGAATTGATCCGTTACATTCCCGGCAAAATCCCGCTGTTTTATAGAGAAATCCTGTCCTACCTGGATACGGCCCTCCTCGCCATCCAAAACCTTAATCTCTGGTGTGGCAAGTATTTTACCAAGGTTATTAGCTTCAAAAGCCCTAAACAAAGCTCGTACCTCAATACCACTTCCTGCAATCTCCCCAAAATTGACAATCCCATTAAAAAGGTCCTGGGAAACCTCCTGGGCGGACCTCGAATTGACTTCCACGTATTCATTATTGAAACTGGTCCCCGGCAAGGTCCCGCCTTCACCGCCCCCACCTCCGGAACTCGGATCTATAATTTGCCCCAGGTCGTCTGGACGAGATCCCAAATTGCGGATGGTGCTCCAGTCTACTCCAATCTCACGGAGCGCTCGTTTGTTACCTTCAAAGAAAATGGCCTTGATTCGAACTTCGCGGCTGCCAAAATTATATAAAGCCCCTTCGCCGGCTCTTTTTTCTTCGACTGCTTTACCATACCCGGCCCTTTGTTCCGCCGCAGCAGGCTGAAGTTCAAACAACCGGGAAGTTTCAATCACCTGCAACCCCTGTACATCGGCGATATATTGCAGCCCTTCTTTCCAATACACTTGATTGATTGGAACCCCAATTTCGTCGGTGGTGTTGGTTCGATCGACAATAACTTTTTCGGCATACCGCTGACTGTATTCATTAAGCACACTGACTGCTTCATCAAACGTCATGTTCTTGCTCAAACTAACCAGCTCTTCGGGATTCGTATACTCCCTTACCGGTGTTTCCGTACTGATTTGTGACTTTGCAGTTTGGTGAAAAAGCAGAGATAATGCGTATACCGTCACTGCAATGAAGAGCGTGTGCTTTACTCCTTTAATTCCTGTTGTTATCATTATAATACCCGTGTTATGTATTTTATAATTCCGCCTTTATTCAACCGAAAAGTCACTGAATTTTTATGGGTGTCAACACTAAGAAGCTTCCCCAGGTATACCTCATCGCCGATATAGAGATATTGAATTACGCCATTTTGATCCCGCAGCGAAACAAAATCCTTTCCTACACTTAACAGTTTGCTCGCCTCTACATCCGGAAGATTTTCGTCGTTTTCCATCACATCATGAATCAAGGGATAGAATGAATTGTACGTATAGGCCGGCAGCTCTTGTTTCGGTTCTATGGGGTAATCCTCAAAAATAGCATTCCGATCATATATGCTTTCCAGCTTAAAACTGTAATGCACCCTGCCCAGGTTTTCCACACCGGTCAAAGGTTCAATGGACATCTCTTTGATCTTGAACAATGAAGGTCCGTATTCGATTTGATTTACAAACTGGTTAAAATTTCTATAATAGCCTTCTCCACTGATATCAAATTCCAATAACCCGAAGTTGTCATACTTCGTGGAATCCACGGAAATGAAATTCATATACGTGAAGGCATCATCCTTTCCAAATGAAATTAATGCACTATATACCTGATCGGCATTTTCTGCTTTCACAAGCAATTTCGCATTTTTTTTCACGCCGTCTTTCAACGTCTGATACTTATTCTGCAGGTCCTCGTAGTTGCCCGCTATTTGCTGGTGTTCCAGCAGCGTTTCCGTTTTTTGGACAATCTCATTGTCGAGCCGGGCTATTTCGGTGTCTTCCACCCAATAAAACCGCGACCAGCCGGCGCCGACCATGATAAGCCATACAGCAGCCATTATGAGTGAGTTTCTAATTGCATAGGTCATTATTCTTCCTGTCCTTGCTTATTCTTTGTTTGTATTACCGTCATTCGGGATCTTCTCGAACCTGCTGCCCAGATCCTCTGAAACATTGTTGTAGCCTTTGATCGAAAACTTGTACAGTTTCATCTCTCGCATCTCTACAACAGATACTGCCTGTAAATCGGCCCTGTCAAAAAGATTGGTCACCTGAGGAATTCTGTCCCGCGTCATACTATAACCCTGGAGCATGAATCCGTCTTCAACATGTTTGATCCTTTCTATCCATACATTTTTAATAGACCCCAACCCGTCATTTAATGTTTTAAGCGTTTCGCTCCAGTAGTAGGCCCCCTCACTAAGCGAGTTGAGAAGCTCCATTTTCGTTTGTTCCAACTCGTAAAGCTGCTGGGTTTCGCCGGCCTTTGCTACCACCGGTTCCAAATCCATGATCCTCAATTCTGTACGGAACAACTCTGCATTGTATTCTTCAATCTTATCCTGTTTTTCCTGGTACATAACATTCCATACGGTCGGGGTTACCAGAAGAAGAACCAGCAATATCATTCCGTGCCATCGCAGTTTCAGCATATTCTGGCGTTCACGTACATAAGCGGGCACCATTGAATATTCCCTGAAATTCGGATTTCTGGTCTCGCCTGCTGATAAAGCAGCGCCAATAGCCGAAGTAAATGATGGGCTGACCTCCACGAGATGTTCCGGAATGGTGAGGGTATCCGCTTTAAACTGGAACTCATCTACTGTCACGTCGGGAAACTGCTTCCTGAAATAACGTATGGATGCTCCATTCGGATCAATGTTTGTAATCAGAATCCGATCCAGGCCGCTCAGTTCACCGGTATCCAGCTGGAACAGTATCTTACTGAATAAG
>NZ_JBEPWZ010000122.1:0-8241 GCF_041642155.1 Fodinibius sp. | reverse complement strand
CCCCTACTTTCTTCCAAATTTCACCCTGATTATTGTCCTTCCTGTTACAACAGACGCACAACGCTCGCACAAAAGGATGGACAAAAATAGCCCGTTCTTTTTAAGTATGCCTTCAGGACGTTTAAAGCCATAAAAAGAAATATTTTTCCCCTCAGGGTACCGGAGTTTGAAAAGGATTATATATGTACCCCGTATTTCTCACAAAGATCTATGATGTATTGTTGTAATCTTATGATACAGATAAATTTCTATCGATTTTTGAGGCCAAATAATTATAACAACGTGTACCATACTGCGAATTTTGTCCATCAGCGGCGTTGAAGATACCAATAGCGTGCCGGGCGCATCGGGTACGTCTCCGCTGCCATTGTTCCTTCGTCTTGCTGAAATACAAATTTCTCGGTGAGAAATCCGGGTAGAATTTCAGACAAAAACTTATATGAACGATTTTCCCAAACGACAACTGTTGATTAACTACCTGTTGGGTCTTTGTACGCCCGAAGAGGTGAAAGAGGTAGAGTACTGGCTGGATAAAGAGCCGGGCAATATCTCGTTATTGCAGGAAGTAGCCACGGAAATCGGTCAGAAGGGGTCCATGTCTTTTACTGAGAAAGATGAGATTAGAGACCATCTTTTTTCTGAAATTGAAAAGGAAGACGGTAATCGTTCTGGCCGTGAAAAAGGGAATTCAGAGATAAAATCACCCTATTTTCAGCGCTCCCGCCGCTCCAGGAGCGGGCTCTGGTTGAAAGTTGCCGCAATGGCCTTGATTATTGTCATTGCGGGAGGGATCGGGTTATATTTCAGTTATAACGACCTTTCTTCAACCCACGCCCAATCTGAAGTTACATTCGAACAGCGCACGTTATCAAATGGACAGACGGCGACCCTGCGTTTTGGGGACGAATCTGTGATCAGGCTAAATGCCGGAAGCACGCTGCGCTATCCAGAAAAATTTAGTCGTGACAAGCGAGAAGTCTATCTGGAAGGGGAGGGCTTTTTCTCGGTTAGCCGGGATGAATCCCGCCCTTTTATTGTTCATGCCGGGCGTACCACTACGCGGGTATTGGGAACCTCATTTAATGTCAGAGCGTACGATGATAATGTGCAGGTCGCCGTCGCGGAGGGTAAGGTCGCTGTTTCCAGGGAAGAGGAAGAGGTTGAATCCGGAGGCGGGAGTAGTGAAACAGAAACTATTTACCTGACTGGGAATCAATGGGTTACGTACCGGTCTGCCGGACAGCTTATCGAAAAGGGGGAGGGAAATATTGAAGAACTGATCGCCTGGAAAGACAAGAAGCTGGTATTTACTGACAAGTCTTTGGTCCACATAGCAGACCGGCTAGAGAGGTGGTATAATATTGATATCGTTCTGTCGGACTCTTCATTTAAAGAACGTCGCATGTCGGCCTCCTTTGAGGATGAACCTCTGACCGAAGTGCTGGCCGTCATCGCGCTCTCCCTCGACCTGGACTATAAAAGAGAAGGTCGAAAAGTAACTTTTCACAACAATGAATAACGATAACACTTACACATATGTCGGTTAACATTAACAGAGGAAGCTTAATTATGATGAATAGGGACAGATATATCGATCTATATGAACGGATGGCTAAACTCGTCTCCATGGTTGCTCTGTTTGGAGTATTGGCATTGCCGCTGATGGGACAGGACAGCCAGCAGGCAAACGAGCAGGTGGCCTCGGTTGGCACACTGGAACAGCTCCTTAATACGGAAGTCAGGCAGGATATTGACGAATCTTCCGTCTTAAATAAGAGTATCTCACTGCAAGCTGGGCAGACGACCCTGCTCGACGCTTTAAAATCCATTGCGGAGAAAGGAGATTTAAAACTTTCGTATGACACCCAATTGCCTGTTTTAAAAAATCCCTTAAGCCTTGATTTCGAGGAAGTCAGTATCCACGATGCCCTGTGGAAAGTGTTGGAGAATACCGGATTGCGGTTTGCCGTGTCGCCCAGCGGACAGCTGATATTAATGAGTAAAAATGAAATGCCTGTTATTGAACGCATACAGGAGACCATCACGGGGACCGTCACCGATTCTCAAACGGGACAGACCCTCCCGGGCGTGAACATTTTGCTGAAGGGGACCTCGACCGGGGCCTCGACCGACGGAGATGGTTATTATGAGGTAACAGTGCCTTCTTTGCAGGATACCCTCGTGTTTACGTATATCGGGTACCAGCGGCAGGAGGTGCCTGTTAACGGGCGAACAGCAATTGATGTTACCCTCCAACCCCAGGCTATAGCGGGTGAGGAGCTGGTCGTGGTTGGGTATGGAACGCAGGAGCGCCAGGATGTAACCGGCTCCGTAAGCACGATCAGCAGTGAAGGCCTGGAATCGCGTCCCGCCACCAACATGACTTCCCTGCTGCAGGGTAAAAGTCCCGGAGTAACGATTACCCAGTCCTCGGGACAACCCGGACAGGAGGGACACAGTATTTTGATTCGCGGGGTGGGGACGATGAACAATTCTTCGCCAATGGTCCTGATTGACGGCGTAGAGGCTTCCATGGATGATGTCAACCCCAATGACGTGGAGAGCGTGAGTGTACTGAAAGATGCGGCTTCGGCTGCTATCTATGGCTCTCGTGCCGCGAACGGGGTGGTGTTGATAACAACGAAGCGAGGCAACAGGGAGAGCATGAATGTGTCGTATAAAACACATATCGGCTGGCAGCAGGCGACTCGTCTTCCCGAATATGTTTCTTCCGCCGACTATGGGCGGTTGTTAAATGAGGCGAACAGAAATGAAGGACTCGATCCCCGGTATAGCGAGGAGGAAATACGGTTGTTTGAGACGGGCGAAGATCCGTACAATTATCCCAACACGCAGTGGCTCGATTTGTTGCTGCAGGGCTCAGGCTTTACGCAAAATCATGATCTCAGCTTTGCGGGCGGCAGTGAGGTGAACCGGTATAGGGTATCTCTGGGATACAATGAGCAATTTGGCCTTATGAAAAAAGCAAATAGCGATCGCTACAATTTGCGGATCAATTTCGACAGCGATGTGACCGATTGGTTCGATCTGGGCGTCAATGCCTCATTATCTCGGAGAGAGACGACCAATCCCGCCAACCCGTTTAACAGCGGAGGGTCCGTTTACCAGTTTTTCCGGCAGGCGAATCGCATTCCCCCTATCGTAGCCAATAAGTACGAAGACGGCTCGTGGGACCGCCATGACGACGGCAATCCCATTGCCTGGATTGAAGAAGGAGGAAAGTACCAGGAAAAGAATTCACGGGTCGTGGGAAGCCTGACCGGCGAAGCCCAGCTGATGGAGGGCCTGTCGCTGCAGGGAACGGCCAGTGGGAATTATGAGCTCAATGACGGCAAGGATCACGACCGGACAATTGCATACGGGGATGGATCCGTACAGGGACCGAATTCGGTGGAGGACCAGGTGTATCGGAGCTCTGTCACGATTCTGGAAGCGATGCTGGAGTACGACAGAAGGCACGGGGACCATGGAATAAATGGCCTGATAGGGGCCTATCGAAAAACGGAACTTGGTAACTCGTTAAGCGCCTATCGCCAGGAGTTTCCGTCTAATGATATTTCGGAGCTAACGGCGGGCTCGCAGGATGGCTGGTCAAATGACGGCTCAGCGGTTGAATCCAAACTGGGTTCCTATTTTGGAAGGATAAACTATGACTTTAGAAACCGGTATCTCGTCCAGGCGAATCTGCGGTACGACGGATCCTCCAAATTTGCCCGGGAGCGGCGATGGGGGTGGTTTCCCTCCTTTTCCGCCGGATGGCGAATCGCCGAGGAGTCTTTCATGGACGATATCGGCTGGATTAATGAACTGAAATTAAGAGGATCCTGGGGTAAGCTGGGCAATAACAGAATCGGTAATTATCAGTATATACCGCTTATATCGCTGGGCCAGAACTATAATTTCGGGGGGACAGCTTCAAGCGGAGCGGCCCAGACCAGTCCGACAAACCCCGCTATCACGTGGGAAACCACCACAGAGATGGATATCGGTTTTGATGCAGGCCTGTTCGAGAACCGGCTTTCCCTTACCTTCGATTACTATAATCGGTATACGGACGATATTCTTACGTCCGTACCTGTTTCCGACATATATGGATTGCCTGCACCTACGGTGAATGCCGGGGCCATGAGGAACAGGGGAATAGAGTTTGAGGTCGCTCATAATAACAATATCCGCGATTTCCAGTATGATCTGTCCCTCTACGGAGCCTACAATATCAACAAGGTGGAGCGGTACGAGAATCCTGATATCGGGACCAGCATTCGAAAAGAGGGTATTGCGTGGAATTCATACTATGGATACGAGGCAATAGGGGTCTTCCAGGATGAAGCGGATGTCGATGCAAGTCCCCATATTCCGGGGAATACTCCCGCCGTGGGCGAACAAAAATACATGGACCAAAACGGTGACGGGGTTATCAACGGCGATGACCGGATCGTGCTTGGGAATACGATCCCGGAAATCACCTTTGGATTTAACCTGGGACTCAATTACAAGGGATTCGACCTTTCCACCTTTTTCCAGGGAGCCGACAGAGTCTATCGAACCATTCATCCCGAAGCCATGTGGCCTTTCCAGAACGGGGCGAAAGTTCAGAAAATGCATATGGATCGCACAATCGTGGAAAATAACGAAGTGGTCCGGGAAGGGCGCTACCCGAGAGTGGTAACGACGGCATTAACGGGTCATACTACCAGCCACTACCAGTTCAGCTCCTTTAGTGTGCTTGATGCGGCTTATATACGACTGAAAAATATTCAGCTTGGCTATACCGTGCCGCTCACATGGTCCGGCGATTATTTATCCAATGTGAGGGTATTTTTCAGCGGCGAGAATTTGCTGACCATAACCGGATTTCCGGGGAACTACGATCCCGAAACGCCCAACGGGGTTGGTTATCCTCAAGTTAAAACGTATACGCTTGGATTAAATATTACATTTTAAAAAAATTTAAACAGAACATACTATGAAAAAGCTAATATACTTTTTGACCATAACAACGTTTGGGCTGGGAGTTACCTCGTGCGGCGATGGTTTTTTGGATGTGACGCCCAAAAATTCGCTGTCCGACAATACGTTCTGGCAAACTGAGCAGGATGCCGATCTGGCCCTTGCCGGCCTGTATGAAAACTGGGAAACCTGGTCGAATATCATCTACTTTGACGGGATGAGCGATAACGCCTATTATCCGGGCTGGAGCCATAAGATAGATGGCAGCGCCTCGCCCACGAATCTCTCTGAATCGTACTGGGGAGACTCGTACAGCGGCGACTGGTTTGAATACGGGCGAATTCGTAAATACAATAATTTTCTCGAAAAGATCGAAAATGTCTCCATGGACGAGGCCACCAAAGAGCGTTACAAAGCCGAGGCTCGTTTTTTAAGGGCCTATAATTATTTCTTCAAGGTCATGATGTTCGGTGACATGCCGCTGGTTACCGAAACGCTCGGGCCGGATGAGGTGATGGGCCGAACGCCTGCTTCCGAGATCAGGAATTTCATCCTGCAGGAACTGGACGAGATAAGTGACGTCCTTCCGGTGCAGAATATGATCCAGTCAGAGGGACATATTACCAGTGGCGCCGCCCTTGCCTTGAAATCAAGGCTGGAGCTGTATATGGGTAATTTCGATGCCGCGATGGAGGATGCCCGGGAGGTTATTGAGATGGGCGTGTACGAGCTGTACCCGGATTACCGGCAACTGTTTTTAAGCGAATCGGACAATGAAGAGGCTATATTGAGCATCAAGTTTACACAGGATATCTATCCGAGCCGACATCCCCAGTTTATGCTGCCGGGGATGGGAGGGGGTTATGCGAATGTAGCGGGTACCTACGATATGGTTGAAGCCTATGAGACTATGAACGGACTCCCCATTTCGGAAGATCCGACGTACGACCCGGACAATCCCTTTGATAACAGGGATCCCCGGCTGGAACAGTCCTTGCTTTACCCGGGACAAGAGTGGAATGGACGATATTATAATCCGCTGGACCAGCAAATTCCCAATGAGGAAGGCGAGATGGTAAGCAACCCGGATTACTATGAAAACTCCGTGGGATCTCCGGCGGGATTGATTATCAAAAAGTACGTGGAGCCTATGCCTGAATCGGTCATGCAGAACAGCGGTCAGGATCTGATGGTTATTCGTCTGCCTGAAATGTACCTGACCTACGCCGAGGCCGCGCTCGAAACCGGACAGAATATGGCACAGGGACTTGAATATCTCAACAGGGTACGAGCACGGGCCGGGCTGCCTGAAGCAACCGAACTTAGCGAAGAGTTGATTCGACGGGAGCGGCGGGTGGAATTTGCCTTCGAAAACCTGCGGTATTTTGACATTGTACGATGGGATCTGGGCGAGGAAGCCATTGATGGCACGGTGTATGGGGTTCGCAAGGGCTCTGTAAATAACGAAACCGGTGACGTCACCTGGGAATCAGAGCATATCATCCTGGAGGAGAGAAACTTTGTGGCGGAAAGAAATTACCTGTTGCCGATCCCCCAGCGGGAAATGGATAATAATCCGGAAATGACTCAAAACCCGGGATATTAATTAAGTTCCCTGACTCCTGACCTGCGGGAGTAGTGGTTTTCTCATAACAACCAGAAACAACTATTACCGGGAAGCCACCGGCGAGTGACCCATGAAACGGCGAACCTGAAACTCCGCTGAATCTGCTAAAGAGCATACCGACTCTAAACTTAAATATAATGGTGTTCAAATATGGCTTTAACGCGCTGGAATAAAAAATTTAGATGGATTTTCCTTGGAGTGTGCTGCCTTTTTTTCTGTGTTCTGAGGCCTTCCGGGACCTATGCCCAACAGAATACCAGCTATGATGACCGGCCGCTGCTGGAAGTCAATCCCCCGCCTGTCCCCGCCGATAATACGCCAATCGCGATTGTGGACTGCCGGCTGATCGATGGTCATGGAGGTGACCCGGTCGAGGATGCCGTGGTGGTTGTGAAGGGCAACAGAATCGTAGATGCGGGTCCGCGCACGGAGGTGGTGATACCTGATCATGCGGATCGCCTTGACGCGGCGGGGAAAACCCTGATGCCCGGACTGATTGACGCCCACTTTCATTCACTGATGGATAATGACCGGATTAACAGGTACCTCCACAGGGGAATAACTACGATGCGCGATCCCGGGCATCCCCTGCGATTCTACCAGTCGCTCCACTTCGCGGAGAAGCCGGTCCCGAGAATGTTCTTAACCGGTGGACACCTGGAAGGGTTTCCCCCGGTCTGGAGGAGCCAGGCGGTGGTTGTCAGGGATCAGACGCATGCCCGTCAGGTAGTATATGATCATGTGGAGAACGGGGCGACGGGGATTAAACTCTATTTTAAACTGCCCCTTGATTATTACGAGGTTATCATGGATGCCGCATCAAAACGGAACGTCCCCGTGATGGCCCACCTCGAGCTCGTGGATGCTGATGATGCCATTCGGGCGGGACTTGAAGGGGTCGAACACGTTACCTCATTCGGTACGGCCCTGGCCGGCCCGTCTGCAGCCAAAACGTTCAAGGAACGGGTGAACGCCGACTATGACGCGCGCAGGGAGGAGCGGTTCCGGTTGTGGTCGACCATCGATATGGAATCGGAGCGGGTGCAGGAGGTGATCGACCTGGCTGTTGAGAACCATGTTATTATGACGCCCACGCTGGGTGTTTTTGAACGGTACCGGGGAGATGAGGGAGTGGAGGATTTTCACGTCAAAGGGTACCAAAATATGATACAATTCGTGGAAAAAGCCTACCGGTCCGGCATGCGCATAGCCATCGGGTCACACGCGGGCTTGCCCCATGCAGAATCCGGGTGGGATTACCAGCATGAAATGGAACTGCTGGTTAATGAAGTCGGGATGGACCCGATGGACGTCATAACCCGCGGCACCACGGGGAATGCCCGGTATTTTCGCACCGAACAGCGACTGGGCAGCATCGAAGCGGGCAAGCTGGCCGACCTGCTGCTGATAGATGGGCACCCGGATGAAGATATTGCCACGATGAAGAAGATAGACCGGGTCATGCTCAATGGAAAATGGATTGAAGCCGGCGACTGATATTCATTTGCTAACGCTACCCCCCGATAACACCTCAACAAGTTGAAATCAAGGCGCCCCACCTCTGTCGGGCCTAATCCGGTCTGAAACCCAAACCCTGCTTTAGGCTTACGAATGCAAGGGATTGAAAAAAATCTATCACTTTT
>NZ_JBEPWZ010000121.1:0-8315 GCF_041642155.1 Fodinibius sp. | reverse complement strand
AGGCGAGTGGTTCGGAGGCATATCAGCTGTTCAAATCCACCCTTCCCGCAACCCGTTCTTTTTTCGGCACGTTGTTGCTGGGACTGGGTAACATACTCGCATTGATGCTTACTTTGCTTAGCCTCAGCAAAAGCCTGGATATAGATATTAAATGGTCCCATTATCAGCGAGTCAAGCAAATTGCCCTGACGGCTACCATTACCCTGGTAACCACTGCCGTACTGTACCTTATGTTAAACATCCCGATTGTCGAGTCCGACTCGGCTTCCATCCAGTGGTTCACCTACATCTATTACGTGACTTTGGTTACTTCATCGATTGTTGGTGGAGCTTTTATAACGATCATACTGCTCCTGTACAATACCGTCAGGGATATGATCGGAATCCTGCATCCGGATCGTTCTCATCGATTAGACCACACTGAAGAAGAGTGAAATATGAACTGTTTAATCGGGGAGGGTATCGGTTGACCAATGACACATCTTTTCTTTGCTGCGCGTAGCATAATTATTTGCAGCTAATAGTCTGGCGCCCAAATACTTTAAAAACATATACATGAATAACGGAATATTGTCAACCATCGGCCAAACACCATTGGTCCCTTTGAAAAAGTTATACAAGGCTTCTCCTTTCCGGATTTACGGAAAGATGGAAATGTTTAACCCGGGAGCAAGCATCAAAGATCGCCCGGCTTTTAAAATGATATGTAAGGCTCTTGAGGAAGGTAAATTAAGGCTCAACGATACCATTATCGAATCAAGTTCGGGGAATATGGCTATTGGGTTGGCACAGGTTTGCCGGTCCCCCCCGATTACCTGCTTGCTGCAACCAGTACCTGCGGTACCATCATGGGATGTGCAGACTATGTGCGTGAACATAATTTGAATACGAAAATAGTTGCGGTAGATGCGGTTGGAAGTGTTATTTTTGGAGCACCATCTGCAGATCGGCTGGTACCGGGACGAAAAACTATCTGATTAACCAATACTTCTAATAATTTATCTTGATATTATGGATTACAGTTGGATTAATACTACATGGACGGCCGTGTTGATGGCTTCGCTGTCAGCACTTGGAATTTATATTGCGCTTATCCTTTTTACCCGAATGGGGGGGCTCCGTTCGTTTTCGAAGATGTCAAGTTTTGATTTTGCTATTACGGTAGCTATTGGTTCCGTGATCGGCAGCACGGTTTTATCCGACAGTCCGCCTTTGTACCTGGCGATTGCTGCTCTTGCTGCTTTATATATTATACAGATTGTGGTTGCCAGTCTACGGGGGCGTTCTTCGCTGGTGGATAAACTGGTGAATAATGAACCGCTGCTCCTCATGAAAGGGACCAACATCCTGGAAGAAAACCTAAGGGAAGCGAAAGTTACCCATGCTGATCTGCGTGCCAAGTTACGTGAGGCGAATGCCACACAGCTCAGCCAGGTTAAAGCAGTCGTGATGGAAGCTACCGGTGATATTGCGGTACTTCATAATGAAGATCCCGACCATGAGGTAGATGACGTAATATTACGGGGAGTGCGAGGCTGGGACGAATAGTAACTGCTTTGACGGCTGGTGTGGATTCGTCGGAGGAACATACCGCGCACAACTTAAAAGGAGAGAATATCTAATGATGCATAATAAACCGGAAACTTTTGATGCTTACAGGAATATAAACCAAAACCTCACCGTGTCTGGATAACGGCGCGGGGAAGAGATTTGCCCGGATAATAAATTCAAATTAAGGTTCTATTATGAGTGATCTTATAACAATAGAAAACTGGGATAAACTGAAAACCCAACTTATAGATGATCATCCTATATTAACGGAAAAGAATCTTACATATGAAGAAGGAAAAGAAGAAAAGCTGTTTGCTACATTGCAGCAAAAACTGGGAAAAACAAAAACGGAAGTCTCAACAATGATTCGGGGTTATATTAAACAGCAAAAAACAGAATAATAAAAATATCATTGCTGAAATTATTTTACTTATATCTATTGTTTAGGTTATATAGGTAATTAACTTGTTATTATCATCAATCAAATCCTTAATATTATGGGAACAGACAATAAAGAAAAAGTGATTTTAGCTACGCTAACGGGAGTCGCAAGTGGTGTTATATTAGGCCTGCTTTTCGCACCTGACAAAGGGGAGGAGACCAGGAAGAAAATCGCTGAAAAGCGTGAAGAATATCTTAAAGATATAAAAGATGAGATAGGAGAACTGCGCCAAAGTCTTAATAAGGGACTTGAAGCAGGAAAAGAGGAAGTAAGTGAAATTAGCCAGGAGGTAAAAAAGAAAAGAGACGATATACTCGGTAAGGCAAAGAAGTTTACTTCTTATGACGAGTGGACGAAAGATGAACTGTATGAAAAAGCAAAAAGACTGGAAATTGACGGGTATTCAACAATGAATAAAAGCGAGTTGATAGAAGCGATACGAAATCGTTGATTTTTTGTCAGCCCACGGTGCATAAGGCTATTAATCCCTCAGGATTTTGGTAATCCCGGGGGATTTTTATTTTGAGCTTGTATATTACTTACAGGGTGTGTATAATAATACACACTAATTATTCACTAACAGCAAGCTTTTGTTTACAAAATATTTTTGGGATAGGATGGGGGTGAGCCTGTCAGGCCTGTGTGCCGTCCACTGTTTGCTGGTGCCTATTTTTCTATCCCTGTTACCGCTTTACCCGGTAGCTGAGCACATACATGAGTGGACGCATCCCGTATTACTTATTTTAATCATCCCTACTGTTTATTTTTCAATTAGATATAGTAACAAATATAACCCTTTTGCTGCCTTGCTATTATCAGGATTAACTATACTTATTATAACATGGGGATTGCATGATTGGATGAGCCAGAAAGGAGAAACATGGGTTACGCTGCTGGGAAGTATTTTGCTTATAGCGGGACACTGGATGAATTATAGAAGTCACTCCGCAAGAGCTTGTTCGGTAGCTGAAGAGTTCTGATTAAATTATTTCCAGTTGGTTTTGAAAAATCAGTGATTTTGTTAGGGATCAAAGCCTGAGCGTATTCAAAAACCGCAGCATATAGCTTATATGTAAAATTTAAAACAACGGATAACGCCGACATGGGGCAAAAGACCGGTTTTGTAAAGTCCTCTTCCAATAATAGAATGATGTCTGATAAATCAATTGTTTTTAGCAGTTTTTTTCTGTTCTGCATACTTACTGTTTTGGCCATACTCCAATCGAATTGGAAAATTATCGGGATTTCCTGGATCGCTTTTGCCTCTATGGCCCTGGCCATACCATTGGGAATTAAAGCTGCAGGACAGCGTAAACTGAATCACCTTATCGCCGGCTATGGACTGGCAAGCGGTGCAATGATTACCAGCGCCGCTATTTTCCTGGTCCCCTCGGCCATTAATCATCATCCTGTTTATGGCGGGCTGGGGATTGCAGCCGGTATTATAGCCGGCTTTGCTATTCATACCCTCAATCATGGCCTGACCCATACGTCGACATCAATCGATCCCGTTGTCCTGGAACTGACCTCGCATGCCCTGTCAGCAGGATTGATTATCGGGACGGTTTATGCTGCTATGCCGGAACTTGGAGTGCTGCTGGGTATAGCCATTGTTTCTCATAAGGGTCCCGCCGGTTACGCCGCATCCCGGAGACTCACTATACAGGGAAAATCGGCCATTTTAATATTACTTCCGGCTTCCGCTATCGGACTAACGGCACTGCCGGTTAGCCTGTTAAATATCCCCGAAAATGTTGTTGTAAATGCGCTTATTTTCGGATTTGCGACCGGGGTTTTTTTCCATGTGGCTATCGACTTTCTCCCTGAATGCGAAGTGGGAGGGAAGATCCATCAGGAAACAGACCTGGAGCATGATGCGCACCATAAACTGGACCAATACCGCCGCCGGGCGGTTCTATATACGTTTATAGGTGGACTTGCAGTCTTTTTGGCTTGGTATGCCGCCTATTAATATATCTTCTGTTTAGGGATCAACCCGGATTTCTCATTAAAAAACTTTACCTCTATGAAACGCCTTAATTTTACTTTGGATAACGAAACGGTTGAGCTGCTGGGGGAACTTTCCGAAAAATATTACAGCGGCAATAAATCTCAGACGGTCCGCGCGGCCCTGGAAAGCCTGGCCGTCCATGCCGGGCACGAAGGCTGGGTGATTGCCGGCTATACACCCAAAGAGCTGGACGACGATATCAGTTGTCACACCTGTGGCGAATCGCATGAAAAGGGGGAAGTACTCTATCGCCCGGTTTTTGAAAGGGGCAGCAGCCCCGCTGCGCTTTCCAGCATACCTGCCGAAAGCTGGCTCGACTGCCCGAGGTGTGCGGAGGAAAAATTCAGGTAATGAGAGGTAAACCATTGACACACAGCCTCTCAAGGCTGTCATGCGAATTAATATCCTTACGGGTGCCTTCAGGCTCTGTCCTTACTTTCCTATTAAAAAGAGTAATCGACCACTTTGCTTATTTGCTATCTGCCCACCCGAAGATTCTCTTGAATGAACTAAAATCAGGTGTGAATTTTTCGGTTCCTTTTGTTCCCAGCAGATAACCGACGGGTTTTAAACTATCGATATTCTCACAAACAATTTTCAACATAGCCAGATAGGGTATCACCATAAACATACCCGGCAGTCCCCAGATCATTCCGCCGGCAATGAGCGAGAGAATGGTTACCAATGGATTTATTTGCACATACGATCCGGTAATATTGGGCGTGAGAACATTATTCTCGATAAATTGTACCACAAAAAACTGGGCAAGGACCCCCAGCGCAAGACCCGGCGATTGAGTCGTTAATACGAAAAGAAAAGCAACCAAATAGCCAATGACCGTACCAAGGTAGGGAATCAGGTTAAATACCGCGGCTATAAAGCCTACTAAAAGGGCATATTGTACCCCTATCAGGTAAAACCCAAGGCTGTTCAGCCCTACCAAAATAAAACAAACAACGAACAGGCCTTTTAGATATTTAGGTACGATTTTCGCTGCCTGATCAATGATATTCTGGGCTACTTCCTCTTGTTGCTCCGGGATCAGCATGGAGACAAATGTTCGAAATTTATCACGGTAAAACAAAAGCAGAAAGGTGTAAACCGGAAGAAGTCCGATCGTTAAAATGGTATTAGCCGTACCCGTGAAGAATTCAGATATATATTCTCCGGATCCACGGATACTTTCAATGATAGAGTCCAGCTGCTCGGCCGTAACCCCGAAGGTACGCCCCAGTGCCCAGCGCAGCCGAGTGATATTCGTATCGATCTGTTCTTTTATTTCGGGCAAATCTTCTGAAAAGGTGATCACCAACAGGATAATTCCATATATAATACCCGTTAACAAAGCGAATGAGCCAATAATCAGGATGAGATTTGTGGCAATCCTGGGCACATTCCATCGCTCCATTTTTAGGGCGGTGGGAAATAAGAGGTAGGCAAATAAAACAGACAGAAAGAGCGGAACTAACAGCTGGCGGGCAACCAGTAATGCGACTATGATAGCAAATAACAAGAGGAGTCGTATGAGGTAGCGAAGTGCAATAGGGTAGTTTTCCATGAGTATGATTCTTTAAGAATATCGTATGCCCCGACTGTAGGAGAATAACTTACGTGATATGTTCGAATTCTTTTAACAGAAGCTTTTGCAGCTGAGGCTTATTTTTAGAGGTAATACGGCTTGCCAGAGCCAATGCGCATCCCCATGAGAGTGTAACGCCCGCTCCACCGTGACCATAGTTATGATAGACCGTTTTACCGTACATTGTTTCATGATCAAGACGTAAACCGTCCTCTTTACTGCGTAGATAACGATAACCGATTAACGGGTGTAGCTTGTCGGATGGACTGAGGGAATGACCAAAGGTGGTTTGTAGAATATCCTTGTTTATGTCCAAAATGGCTGTGGGTATGGTGAGGCCGCCAATCTGGTAACTTTCTGCATGTTTTTTGGAGCATTCCATGGTATTAGGACTGCTCAGGTAGCCGGTTTCGCGGCTTCCGCCCAACACCCAGCCGTCCCTGCGAGGGTAGCAATAGACATCACAGGCTTCCCCGGAAGAACTGGAATAGGCAGAGGCTTTCGGCGTATAGTTGTAGGAAATAATTTCGTCACTGGAGTTGGTGATCAGCGGGGCTTCCGGCTTGTGCAGTAAATGTCCCTGCATGACAAGCTGCTCATCCAGCGGGTCATCGAACAGTTCCCGGCTGCCCGTCCCGCTGCAGTTGACGATAGTGTCCGCCGGAAGGGCGGGGAGGTCTTCGGTTTTCACTTTACGCCGGGTAATGTTCCCCCCCGATTGTTTATAGCATGCGGTCAATGCGGGAAAATACCGGGGCCAGTCGGCAAAAATACAGTTAAAGGTCCAGCCGTATAGATTTTGCGAGCAGGATCGGCGTGGTATCACCTGCGGTGAGAGCTCTGTTATGGGACGGAAGTTCACCATCCAGTTGCTGTATCGAGGCTCGTCCTGCTCAAGCTCAAAAATTTCAAAGTGCCGATGGATCCTCAGCCCTGAAAAGGACTGATTGCGGAGTTCGTAGAAAAAAGATTGCGAGGTACGGAAAAGCTCTTTCAGCTGGCCCGAATACAGGGAATGGGGAATGACCGAAGCGGACGGAAACAGACTGGCAAATTCAGCATGAGCATTTTTATTTGAAATTTGGTCGGCTTCTTTATCCGTATAGATCACCGTTTCATAACCCAGGAGCTGCAGCGTGAGCGCGGTCGTCAGTCCCGATATCCCACTGCCGATGACAATGATTTTTTCAACATTCATACTGGAGAAAATTTACATATGCAGAAAACTGTAAGATCATTGTTTTGCCCCTTGCTCCATGCTTGCTCCATGCTTGCTCCATGTGCGCGATTTCAGGATTCCACCAATTGTTTACCTATCCACTGCGGCTCTAACCTCGTCCAGGGTTTGGTTTTGAACCAACCCTCCGTTTTTCAAAGTCCTCGCCTGACGAGATAGTGGTTTTTATCTCAGCCCGTACCATTCGTATTGTCATTCCATGGTAAATGATCGAGATCCATATTACCGCCGCTAATGATGATTCCCACTTTCTTTTGTTCCGTATCGATCCGGTTAAAAGCAGCAGCCACCGGTACGGCCGAAGAGGGTTCGATGATAATTTTCATCCGTTCCCATATAAAGCGCATTGCATTGATAATCTCCTGTTCATTAACGGTTAGGATTTCATTCACATGTTGTTGTATACAGCTGAAGGTCAGTTCGCTAAGCGAAGTTCGCAATCCGTCTGCCACGGTATCGGTGCTCTGTACCGGATGCAGCGTACCGGTGTTGAAAGAAAGGCAGGCATCGTTGGCTACTTTGGGCTCGACACCTATCATTTTAGTCCCCGGGGACAACGCTGATGTGGCAATAGCACAACCGCTTATGAGTCCCCCGCCCCCAATCGGAACCAGCATCATATCCAGGTCCGGCTGCTCCTGCAGCAGTTCCAGCGCCGCAGTGCCCTGCCCCGTAATAATATGGGGATTGTCGTAGGGATGGATAAAGAGGGCTCCCGTCTGCTGAATCACCTCTTCAAGGGTTTTTTCCCGGGCATCCTGCGTAGCTTCGCAAAAAGTAATATCGGCCCCGTACTCCCGAACCGCATTTACTTTCACCCTGGGGGCATTCCCGGGCATCACAATATGAGCGGGGATATTCCTGACGCTGGCAGCCAGTGCAACCGCCTGGGCATGATTACCGGACGAATGTGTCGCCACGCCTTGGGGAGTACCGCTGCTACATAGTTCTGTGACGGCATGGGTGGCTCCCCGGTATTTGAAGGCGCCGGCTTTCTGGAAATTTTCGCACTTGAAAAAAATGGCACCCCCGGCCCGATCATTTACTTTTTGGCTGCTTAAAACCGGCGTGTGATGAATATGGGGACTGATCTTTTGGTAAGCATGCTGGATGTCTGTAAAGGACGGTATAGGCACGGATGAGACCGATCGTTTGCGTTTCTTATTCATTGGCTGTGTCGTTTGTAGGCATGAGTCTTCATTGCTCAATCCGAAAATAACAAAATTTGATAACGAATGGCATGTCGGTTGACCAATGAATTTGTAAGATTCAAATAGAGTCTTTTGGCACAGGCGCGATTTTATTTGCACAATCGGGGATCACATATTTAAAATAAATATCCTGCACAGAGTATGAGATGGTGATTCATGGGTGCCGGCCGGATCGATGATATATTTCTAATAGATGTTCAATGGCGGGTGATATCCTATAAAAAAGTTTTATATCCTGTTATACCATCAATAAAAGCCATGCACTACTTTTTTATCATGCGGTA
>NZ_JBEPWZ010000120.1:0-8355 GCF_041642155.1 Fodinibius sp. | reverse complement strand
CGGGTGGGGGAGGTGCAAGTAGTGAACAACAACGGTGAGCACCGTCAGTACCAAAAGTCCGCCGGCCACGCCTAATAAAGTTTTGTCTGTTGAAATATGATGTCCGCTCATAGGGATAGATCTTTTTTGTTATCAGTCAATTAAATAGAAGAGTGGAAAGAGGAAAATCCAGATGATATCGACCAGGTGCCAGTAAAGGCCCGTAATTTCAATGGGGCTGTAGTATTCACTGTTAAAATGTCTTTTGGAGGAGCGTACCAGCAGCCATGTCATTAACCCCATCCCAATGATAACATGGATGCCGTGCAGGCCGGTCATCAGGTAATAGAGGCTAAAAAAGACGTTCGCCTTGGGGTGGTCGATACCTTCAAAGGCATAGAACTTGCCTGGAAAGATTCCGAGGTCGAACTTATGGGTCCATTCGAAATACTTGATCACCATAAAAACCGCGGCCAGTGCCAGGGTGATGAGCAGGTTGATCGAAATATTCTTTTTTTGATTGAGCTGGGCCGACTTGATGGCCATGGCAACAGTGAGACTACTTCCGATAAGTACCACGGTGTTGACACCGCCCCAAAAAGTATCGAGCTGCTCCGATGCCATGACAAAGAGTTCCGGGTACCACAACCGGTATACAATATAAGCCGCAAAGAGTCCGCCGAACATTAGTATTTCTGTGACTAAAAAAATCCACATACCCATCTTTGCAGCGTCGAACTGCTGATCAGCATCAACAAAGTGATGCTGCTGGAATCTTGACTGTGAGGTTGTGGTTGAATGATTTGCCATAATTCAGATTGTACTGTTTAGTAATTTAAAACTCAGTTGGTTATTCACCTTTGGCCGTTTCTTCAGGGCTGCTGACGTCAATATCGGTACCGTGGCCATTTCCCCCGCTTTCTGCCAGCCCGAGCTGGAATTCATCCATCGGTTTGTGATAGTCGTACGGTCCGTTTATGATAACCGGCGTATGATGGAAGTTGTGCAGCGGCGGACGGGAATTTATCTGCCATTCGAGCGCGCGACTTCCCCAGGGGTTGGGAGATGCTTTTTTTCCGGTATAAATCGATTTTATGAGGTAGTAGAAGATCATTACGAAACCGATGCCCAGAATGTAGGATCCGATAGTCGAGATCTGGTGGTAGATCTGGAACTGGTCGATGTAATTGAAATACCTTCGGGGCATACCTAACGAGCCCATTACAAACTGCGGCAAAAAGGTAACGTTAAAGCCAATAAAGATGATACCGCAGGCAATTTTGGCCAGGGTTTCATTATACAAGCGTCCCGTTATCTTGGGCCACCAGTAGTGAATACCCGCTAAAAAGGCCATCACCATGCCGCCAACCATAACAAAATGGAAGTGGGCCACTACATAGTAGGTGTCGTGCAGGTGTACGTTCAGCGCAATGGATCCGAGTACAATTCCAGTTATTCCACCTACCAGGAACAGGAAGAAAAATCCGAAGATGTAAAGCAGGGGAGAGGCCAGCTGTATGGATCCTTTGTAAAGAGTGGCCGTCCAGTTAAACATTTTAATGCCGGTGGGAATGCCGACCAGGAAGGTCAGAAACGAGAAGACCATGGAAGCCAGCGAAGCCTGGCCGGAAACGAACATATGGTGACCCCAGACCAGGAAGCCGATAAAAGCAATGGCAAGGGAGGAGAGGGCAATAGCCCAATACCCGAAAATATGTTTTTTGGAGAAGGTGGAAATCACTTCCGAGACAATCCCAAAACCCGGTACAATCATAATATATACGGCCGGGTGGCTGTAAAACCAGAAAAAGTGCTGGAAGAGTACCGGGTCGCCGCCGAGTGCAGGGTCAAAAATACCGATTCCCAGTATGCGTTCCATTCCGATCAGCGCCAGCGTAATAGCAAGAACGGGGGTAGCCAGAATCTGAATAACACTGGTGGCATACAAGCTCCAGCTAAAAAGGGAGAGTTTGTCCCACGTAAGGCCCGGAGCTCGCAGTTTGTGAATGGTCGTTATAAAGTTGACTCCTGTTAGGATGGAAGAAAAACCGATGATAAAAACCCCGAAGACCATCAGGGTCACCGCTCCGCCCGTTGTCGAAGAGTAGGGAGTATAAAAAGTCCACCCCGTATCGATACCGCCTGTAAGAATAGATACGATGGCTATGACAGCACCAATCAGATAGAGGTAAAAACTCATTAAGTTCAGCCTGGGAAAAGCAACATCTTTAGCGCCCAGCTGCAACGGCAGGATAAAGTTACCCAGTGCGGCTGGCACCGAAGGCACCAGGAACAGGAAGACCATGATGGCTCCATGGAGGGTGAAAAGCTGGTTGTAGGTGTTGGCCTCGATAAACGTTTTAGCGGGAGTCCACAGTTCGGTACGCACCAGCAGCGCCAGGATACCCCCTACGAAAAAAAAGAAGGTGACAGAGCCGAGGAACATGATACCGATCTTCTTATGGTCGACCGTCGTCATCCATGCCCATAATCCCGTTTCCTCATTCAGGTAGTGTTTGTCAGGATCTGATTCCGGTTCATAACGCTGAACCTGGATTTTCTTAAGATTTGTTTCTTGAGTAGACATATTAGTTCAGTGTTTTTATGTATTCTATAATAGCATTAATCTGTTCGTCACTCAACTGTCCCTGGTACGTATTCATCACATTGGGAAAGCCGTCAACGACTTTGGCACCGGGTTCTAAAATCGATTCCCGTATATAATTTTCATCGGCCGTAACCGTGGAACCGTCCGACAACGGGACTTCGTGTTCAAACAACCCCTGCCAGGTGGGACCTGTCATATCGCTTCCATCCGTAGAGTGACAGGTGGTACAGGCCCATTCCTGCGCCAGTTGTTCCCCCCATTCCGCGGGTGCAAGGTCTTCAGGCTTGGATCCGCCTCCCGAGTTTTCCGCCAGCCAGCTTTGAAATTCCTCTTCTTCGTGTACAATTACTTTTGCCATCATGTCTGAGTGGGAAGTACCGCAATATTCGGTACAGAAGACATTGGATTCCCCGGGCTCCGGGGCGTTAAACCACACCTCGGTATAACGGCCGGGGAGAACATCCTGCTTGATCCGGTAATCCGGCACATAAAAAGAGTGAATGACGTCGCTGGAGTTCATGATCAGCTTAACAGGCCTCCCGGCGGGAACATGGAGCTCGCCATTGGTCCGCGCCCCGTTCTCGTAGGTGAACTGCCATATCCATTTCTGTCCCGTAACGTTTACTTCATAAGCGTCGTCGGGGGCTACGCGTTGTTCCATAAAAACCTGGTACCCCCAGCCAAAGATAATCAGCACTATTATGAGTGGTATTACCGACCAGGTGACTTCAAGCTTATTGTTATGAGTGATAAGCGGAGTTACCTCATCATCAGACTTTCGCCGGTACTTGACGACGAAGTATATGATAACCCCTATCAGGCCTATGGTTAGAGCAAGTCCGCTAAGGTGTACAAACCAAAAAAGAGAATCGGTGTTTTGAGCCAGCGTCGATTTTGCCGGCGGTAGTAGTAGATCGTTAAGCGCGTCCATTCGGTTCTTTTATTTGCTTTTCATTAGTAGAATATCGGTATCGCAGCCACATAAAGCCAAGAAATATACCCAGAATTATCATGGTAGCAAAGCCACCCAGCTTCATAATTCTCCAGGCAACGGGTGCGTACGAGTTGGAATCCGCATCATATTGATAGCAGTATAGCAATACCTGTTCGGCCGTACCGCCGATTTCGCCGTCTGCCGCCTCGTAAAGTGCATTCCGCATATTGAATTCGTCAAACTTCAGGCCGTAAAGATATCTTGTGATGGTGCCATCGGGACTCAAGAACATGATAGCCGCACCGTGGGCATACTGCCCGTTTTCAAGCCTGTTGTAATCAAAGCCTACGGCCCCGGTCAGTTTTTGGATATTTTTCTTGTTGCCACTTAGAAAATGCCAGCCGTTTTCGGCCCCTTTTCTATCCAGCTTGTTTAAAAATCGCTGCTTGTTTTCCGCTGCCAGCTCTTGTCCTTCTTCGTGATCGAAACTGAAAGTGATAATATTGTAGTCGGTTCCCGGACTCCATTGCAAATCCTTCACTCCCTGAAAGATTGCTTCTTTAATCATAGAACAGAGCTGGGGACATTCGTAATAAACCGGGTTCAACAGCACCGGCTTGTCATCCTCAAACAGTTCTTTCAGGGTTACCGAATCTCCTTCCGCACTGGCAAATGTCAGATCCAGCGGAATTTGTTCGCCCAGATGCTCAGTGACTCCGACATTTTCTATGTTTTCAGGTTTCTGCTGGTTAAGCTGTGCAACGGAACCTGCCGGTAGTAGGAATAAGCTTAAAAGTACAATAGCTGCTGGTCCTACATAGTAGTGCATTTCTATCTATATTTATAAATCAGTTATTTCCATCAGCAGCCATATCATTGATTACGCTGTCGACGGGCATTCTGTAAGTTCCTTCTTCAAGATTGACAACCCCAAAAGTGGTTATCCTTTCCTCTGCCTTTTTATTGAGCTGGGTCGCTTGGTAGTACTCGCCACTTTCGGCAGAAACGCGATCCTGCAGGGCCCGCTCATTATATTGAAACATTTCAAAAAGAGCCTGAACAAATACAATTACGAGAATGACGCCCAGAACGCTCCAAAAAACAAGGCGTTTATAATTCAGGTTGTCAAACATGACGCCATGATCCACCGCGCTGGCTACTTCTTCATCGGATATTGACAGGTCAACGTTCTCCGTTTCTTTTTTCTCCTTTTCAATATCTTCTTCGGCCGTTTCAAATATCTGCTCGCCCCCTTTTTCCAGTTCAGTTGCCCACATAAGAATAATCGAAACGGGCACGTCATATTGTTCAGAGAGGGTTTCGAGATTTTGCTTGGATTGCTCCAGCGCCTTGCGGGCAACCTTCTTTTTAAACTCCGGACTGTAGTTGTTTTCTTCGCTTGTCATAAAATTCAGAAACTTGTCATCGCAGCGGGCAGGCCCTTACTGCTTTAACGCATTAGACGATGGTTACGTTTAGTGTTTATTGAGAGAATCACCCAGTTGCGGGTCATTTACCGGAATCATCTTATTCTGTTTGAACTTGTGGAAAAACAGTCCCAGGAAGATGCCTCCCAGGCCAAAGAACGTGGTTATGATCATCCAGTTGAAATGGAAACCGTGATGGTCAAGCACCGGCATCACAAGCCAGTACAATTCAACCAGGTGCGCAGCCAGTATTAATACGGATATCGTGCCGACAATATTGTAATTGGACTTGCTGCGTTTGGGAAGCAGCACGATAAAGGGAATGACAAAGCGCCCAAACAGGTAAAAGTAAGCTAAATATTCATATCCGCCGCTGAGACGTTCCAAATACCAAACGGTCTCTTCGGGGATGTTGGCATAATAGATCAGTAAAAATTGACTGAAGGCGATATAGGCGTAAAAGACCGTAAATCCAAAGAGCTGAACGCCCAGATCATAGATATGTCCCCGTTGAATGGTATTGGTGAGCAAGCCCTTCTTCCAGAGGAAAAGTACAATAAGGATGAGAGTGGCAAATAGTCCCTGGAAACTCATTGCAAAATAATAGACGCCAAAGATGGTGGAATACCAGTGGGGATCGAGGGTCATCAGCCAGTCGAAGGAAGCAAAAGCCAGCGTAATACCAAAGAAAAAGAGACCGGGTCCGCTTGTCCTGCGCAACAGGGTTTGGAGTCCCCAGTCGCCGGTTTTATCCATTTCAACGGATTTATTGTAGAGGCGGTACCCCAGGAAGCTCCAGAGTGCGAAGTAAATAAACTGACGAATAATAAAAAAGGTAGTGTTCAGGTATGCCCATTTACCCTGCAGTACCGGGTCGCCGGCTACCGCGTCGGCATGGGTCCAGTGATAAAGCGAGTGCATGCCCAGCAGTACGGGAATAATAAACAATCCCCAGATCCAGAAATTGGATGAAATTGCTTCGGGAATTCGGCGAATGGCTACGCTCCAGTGCGATCGCGTTAGATGTTGAATAAGCACAAAGAACAAGCTGCCCAGGGCGATGCTGGAAAAGAAGGCGAAGTTGACCAGGTACGAAAAGAAAAACTGGTCGTGTTCAAGAAAATATCCTATGCCACTGGCTATTAAACCTACTATACCCACCCCAAATAGCGATTTGGTTACATTCAGGTCAGATGGAAAATCCAGTGTGTCGGTTAGTTTAGGATTGCTCATAATTTCTTTGAAAACAATTAAGCTTTTGGTATAAGAACGTTAATGTTAACGCAATGCCTTGATATAATCTGTAACTTCCTGCAGCTCCTGTTCAGTCATGAGATCTCTGAATGAAGGCATGTTGTCATTGAACCCCATTACAACTTTTGCGCCCGGATATTGTATCGACTCTTTGATATAACCTTCATCAGCGATCACCGTCGAACCGTCCGCAAGGTTACGTTCACTTCCGAATAAACCTCTTAACGACGGCGCCAGTTGCTGGTCCCCGTCGATGGGGTGACAGCTTTGGCAGTCATGGCTTTCAAAAAGTTTTTTCCCGTTGCGGGCGCTGGCAGACAGTGTGTCCGACGGCGCCCCGGTTGTCGTATCAGCAGTATCGGTTTTCACGGGACTAAAAAGCTTTTTTTTTGTGTTGTTGCCTGGGCTGTAATCGTCGTATCTGCGGGTTCACCTGCAGAAGCACTTTCTTCGTCTGATTCAGAACCTTCTTCCTCCGGAGGGTCCAGATCGCTTAGCGATTTAATATATTCGATTAGCGAATTGATATCACTGTCACTCAGATGATCGTAAGGCACCATCGAAGGAGGAAAGCCTTCAGCAATTTTGGCGGAGGGCTCTACAATGGATTCGCGCAGGTATTCCTCATCAGCTGTTACGGTTGAACCATCGTCCAGCGGCCGTTCTGACCCATACAGATTCTGCCAGGTGGGCCCCACGGTCTTAGAGCCGTCCGTGGAATGGCAGGCCCCGCAGGCATTTTCCGAAGAAACGGCTTTTCCGCGTTCTACAGATACCTCTCCACCTTCATCCTGGGGGGCGGCTTCTTCGGCTTCCGCCAGTGCTGCCTGCTGCTGTTGATACTCTTCCTGCATGGATGAGATATCAACATCGTATCTTCGAATTTCCTCTTCTGTGGCATTTTGACTTTGCTGCAGGGCACGCACATAGGCAACGATAGCCCAGCGATCTTTGACCGGAATCTGCTGGGCGTAAGAAGGCATATTGCGAATACCGTTGGCAATGGTGGAATAGATATAGCCGTCGCTCTCGTTGCGAAGGCGATCGATGTGAAAGCTCGGGGCCGGGACAAAGCCGTAGTTATTGGTCATGATAATGCCCTGTCCGTCACCGGCAATACCGTGACAGGGAGTACAGAATACTTCATAGCGATCCTTTCCGCGATACAAAAATGATCTTGTAAGCTCTGCGGGGATCTCATTGACATAGCTGCTGTCTTCGTTGATACCCTGGTAGTAGGCTTTATCCGCTTTTAAATTGCCGCGGGCTATAGTCCCTTCCACAGGCTGACGCATAGCGCGATTGTCGTCAAAGAACTCGTTGCGCTCCTGCGGTTCAAATCGCTCTTGCTGGTCCATGTTCATGTTGGGATGAACCGGGGGTTTCTCGGAAATTTGTCCACGACACGAGGCGAGGACCATCGGCAGAGCAACAGCCGCAAAAAATAAACACTTGGTAGCTTTCATCGGATTGTTATGCAAACTAAAGATTGTTTTGTGAGTTATTCCGAATCGTAAACGGTTTCTATGTGTGTGGCTCCGTTATCCTGGAACAGCTTGGCCACTTTTTCTTCGGCAAAAAGATCGTCCGACGCTTCCACACAGACGAAAAAACCGTCATCCGAAGCTTTGTCAAAGCGTTCCACATTAAAAAGCGGATTGTGTAAACGTGGCAGGTTGTTGAGAAAAAACATCCCGAAAACCGCTGCAAAAGCAGAGAACAGAACCGTTATTTCAAAGGTAATCGGTACATAAATGGGCAGATTGATATAGGGTTTTCCGCTGATATTCATCGGGTATTCGTAGCCCATTACCCAAATCATGAGTGCCAGGATTCCCACCATGCCGGTTATGGCGCCTCCCAGTACAATCCAGCCCAGGGGCGATTCTTTGAGTCCCATTGCCTTTTCCATCCCGTGGATGGGGAAAGGGGCATAGGTGTCGAAATCTTTATAGCCGGATTTTTTTACTGAAGCAGCCGCATCAACAAGTTCTTTGGGATTACGGAACTCAGCTAATACACCGTAAATATTGTTGTTTTCTGTTTCCATGATTATCAGTTACTAAACAGTTTGCTCTTGTTGTACTACTACAGGTTCGGTTTTGCTCGGGTCAAACTCGTTGGTCTCCCCGTCGTAATTGTGCGGGTCCGCC
>NZ_JBEPWZ010000119.1:0-8496 GCF_041642155.1 Fodinibius sp. | reverse complement strand
AAGGTATGATTCTGCCGGGACCTTTTCATCCGTTATCGAAAATAACTTGTGGCTCAAAGTACCGTTTAGCCCGGCTTCATCTATATCGCCAGAATGCGGCGCAGATAGTTTATTTGCCCCAGATGAGTAGGTAAGATGTCCGTATAGATGTATCAGCGTTCCTCTTTTAGTCTCTCTATACGGTAACTCAAGAGGAAATTCGTCCGCCAGCTCATCGCCATCTATTTCCCCGAATATTTCCTCGAGCGTATCTTTCAAATCTTCTATTTCTTGTACCAGCTCTTCCTTGGTGGTCTCCGTTGTTCTGAACTCCCGGCTGCGGTCCCGTATATAGCCGGTATCTCCTATACCGTGACCGATATAGTGGTTGAGATTTCCAATCACGTGTTGAGTCAACACGCCACAGCTGTTTGTTACGCCCTCCGGTACCGTCCAGAGCAGATCATCCGGTATGGTATGCAGGTTTTCTATCCATTGATTTAAACTGCGTTCATAAAGATAAAGAAGGTCTTGTGGTAGTGTGTCCGTATTCATAAAGATAGTGTTTGATTATTCTTCCACCTAACCGGACGGCCGCAGGTTATCCACTTCTTCGACGGGCCTGCCTCGCCATTCAGCCAGTTGCCGGGCGATATGGGAGCGCACGCTTTCCGAAAGTTCTTTAATATCATCGACTTTCAGTTCTTTCGTATCCAGGGGCTTAAGGATTTTCAGCTTGATATGTTTTGACTGGCCGAATGTCCAGCTTTTTTTGGGCAGGGTATTCTGGGTCCCGTCAATGACCATCGGCAGTATCGGGACCCCCTCACTGACAGCAAGCTCAAAAGCACCGTAAGCAAAGGTATTCAACTTGCCATTTCGCGAGCGTGTCCCCTCGGGGAAAAAAATAACCGAACATTTTCGGTTCAAATAGTACCGCGCCTGTTTAAACGTCTTCTTTCGCCGGTTCCTGGCCTTTCGATCCACCGATATATCTCCCGCCAGCCGCATCATCCAGCCTACTATCGGGACTTCAAAAAGCTCTTTCTTGGCGACCCATTTCATCTCCCAGGGTAAATTGGATATGAGCGGGATATCCGCCTGCGAAAGATGATTGCATACCATTACATAAGGACGGCGATCGTCAATATCAGTGTGACCGGAAATGGCAATCTTCCAATTGAGATTAATTTTGGAAATCGCCATCCCCAGGTTACGGAACAATTTCCCGGTATTATAAAGGGCCGGGTCGCGATCAAAAAGCCGGCGGACCGCCAGCATCGGCAGCCAAAAGAGAATCAGCAAAGCTATTCCCATCCAGATGAACAGCGATTTGACTCGGCTTGCCATCTCTCAAAAAATCTTTGGGATCAAACTTTTAATAACGCCCAGTATCCCCTTGGCCGGTTTCAGCGATTTCCTGTTGCGAACCACCGCCTGTTCAATGACCTCGGGCTGAAAAATATCGTCCTCGTACACGGGCTCGGCATGTTCTTTCCTCGGAGAACGACCTGATCGGCCGGATGGCTTCTTCTGTTTTGAGGTTGCTGTCTCTTGCCCCTTCCCCCTGCCTTTGTCATTTTTCTCCTGATCCTGTTTTTTATGAGCGGTTTGTTTTTTTTCCTGGACAGCCTCTTCCTTTTTTTGTTTTGCTTGTTCCTTTTCTTTGGAAGGCTTGCTCTCCTGCCTGCTCCGGCTCTTCTGCTTTTCCGTTTGCGAAGGAGCTCCATTCTCCGTTGCCTTGACCTCTGTCGAAGACTTCTTTTCCTCTGATCGTTTGTCCCCGCCCGAACTCCGAACCGGACGCTTTTTGCGCTCGCTCTTTTGTTTCGGACTTCGATTGTCATCCCCAGTGTCTGATGCTTCACGAATGGAAAGCTGGTCCCCGACCACATTTTTTATCGCATGATAGTATTTTTTGTCCTTGTTGCTGACAAAAGTGATGGCCGTCCCCGACTTGTCGTACCGCCCCGTTCGCCCAATGCGATGAATATAATCTTCCGGATTATTCGGTACGTCAAAATTTACGATCAGTGAAACGTCATTTATATCAATGCCGCGTGACAGCACATCCGTCGCTACCATCACGGGATGTGTCTTGTTCTTAAAAAGCCGAAGCGCCTCGTTCCGCTCCTCCTGGTCGCGGTCACCATGCATGCTCACCGCGTTAACCCCCCGCTTTTTGAGCATCCGTTCCACCTTGTCTGTGCCCCGTTTCGTTGCACAAAAGACAATCGCCGTCTTGTATTTATCCGCATCAAACAGCTTCTCGAAAAGGCCCAGTTTTTCTTTTGGATGCACAAAGTAAATCTGCTGGTCGACACTGTCGACCGGTTTGGATACTTCGAACTCTACCTCGGCGGGATCCTTCATCACTTCATCGACCACTTTTTGAACCTCTTCCACCATCGTGGCCGAAAAAAGCATCGTCTGACGATCGGTGGGAAGCTGCTTGACAATCTTCATCACATCGGGCAGAAACCCCATGTCCAGCATCCGGTCGGCTTCGTCGAGTACCAGATACTTGAGGTGACTGAAATCGAGATTCAGTACTTTCATCTGATCAATCAGGCGTCCGGGCGTTGCGACAATAATATCCACGCCGGCACGAATAGCCTTCACCTGCGTGCCGTAATCGCTCCCGCCCGTGACGGTGGCGGAACTGACGCCGGTGTGGTACCCAAGCGCAAAAACCTGCTCTTCTATCTGCTGGGCAAGCTCCCGGGTAGGCGATAAAATCAGCGCCTGGGTATGCTCCGAGGGATCTTTAATAATCCGCTGCAGCAGTGGAATAACAAAAGCGCCGGTTTTACCCGTGCCGGTCTGGGCCGCGCCAATCACATCCCGGCCTTCCAAAATTAGCGGTATACATTCGTCCTGTATAGGTGTAGGCTCTTCGTAACGAAGATCCTGCAAGCCAAGACGAAGCTCGTCACTTAATGTAAACTTCTTAAAACTCAAAGGTAGTATCCTGTGTTTATTGTTAGTTGTAGAAAGCTTTGCAAAACCGTTTTTTGGCCAATATCTGGTTTCTCAAAGCCTCTGGTGTATGATTAGCCCGGATTTTTCACCAAGAAATGTAATCGTAAAGAAGGCCAGCCACGAAAGAGTGCGTGAGACATATGCCCGAACGCTGAACAAACGTTTTGAGATTCAACGCGGCGCTACGTACCAATCCACAGTTATGATTGAGTGTAATTTCCGATATCGCGCTTTATAACACATTGTTAACCAGCGGCCTATATGTGATCCATAGCTCTATATGTAAAATATTCGGGTTACTGTCGTTAAAGATACGATTTTAAATCGAAATCACTTAACTTTGACGACAAATTTTTTATAGGCCAAAATTTTGGATAAATTCAAAGCTTAATTAAAAATTCAAAATTAATGATTGTAATGACCTCACAAAAGATAACACTCTTATTTTCAATACTATTTGGTGCTGCGGCCTTCTTCGCAGGATGCAGTTCGGATTCCGGCTCTGCATCAACGGATGTAACCCTGGAAACGAATATTGACAGCGTGAGTTACAGCCTCGGCTATCAAATTGCTTCAATGTCACTGAAACAACAGGGGATGACCGATATTGATGTTGATAAATTTTCCAGCGGATTAAAAAGTGCGCTGGAAGATGAAGAGTCCAGTCTTTCTCAGTCAGAGATGCAGCAGGTGGTACAGTCGTACCAGATGGAAGCTCAACAGCGGGCACAGAAAGAGCAACAGGCGGAAGCCCAGGAAAACCGGCAAAAGGAGGAAGAGTTTTTAGCTGAAAACAGGACTAACGAAGGGGTACAGGTTACTGATTCCGGACTTCAATACAAGGTGTTGGAAGAAGGGTCAGGAGCCTCCCCCGATTCTTCCGACGAAGTGAAGGTTCACTATACCGGGACGCTCCTGGACGGGACAGAGTTTGACAGTTCCCATGATCGCGGCGAGCCCGTTCAATTTCCCTTAAACCAGGTTATCGACGGCTGGACCGAAGGATTGCAGCTAATGAACGAGGGAGCGAAATACCGGTTTTGGATACCATCCGAGCTCGGCTATGGACCTAATCCACGTCCCGGGGGACCGATTGGTCCTAATGAGACGCTGGTTTTTGAAGTCGAGCTCCTGGAAGTCAATCCCCCTGATGATGCCTCTTCCGGCAATTAATAGATATAACACAACCAGCGTTAACCTGAATTCGATCTGAAAAGTTAACCGAACATCTCCCTCGCCTTCTTCCAATTCTTTCGGCAAGGGTCGGATCTTATTATCAGGTTATAAAACAAGGCCGGCTTTAAACCGTATTCCCCGAGGCCTTTGCAAAACCGTTGTTTTTGCAAAGGCCTCTTTTCATTTAAAACGGGGTTCATTAACAACGGGACGAGTCTGCCTCGCTTTTTTAATTACTCATCACAGGCCAACGGATACGACACTATTTGAGCCCGGTCTGAATTATTTTCAAAAGCTTACGCTTATCCACATCAAACCGTTTGTTGTAGTCCTTCACACTCCGGTTAATGACCTCAAACGCTTCGTCCCGGCCATAAATGTGCGTAATCTCGCACTCGCGCTTTTCGTCGCTGAAAGGCTTTTCCTTATAGGTCAGAAAATAATGGGAAAGCCGATCGATCATATGGATGGGTATTTCCGAAATATCCCGAATCTGTCCGAACGAGGCATCGCCGCTTAATACGGCAACTATTTTATCGTCGGCCTCTTCGCCGTCAATCATTCGCAACCCCCCTATCGGAATGGCATCCAGAATTAAATTGCCGTGGGGTATATTTCGTTCTGTAATCACACAAATATCCAGCGGGTCCCCGTCGCCTATAATACCCGACCGCCCCGTTTTTTCCATACAAAAGGCGGCCACTTTCTCGGCACACAAGGTTCTGGGTACAAAGCCGTAGGGCGTGGGACAAATATTTGAAAAGCGCTGCGGCCGATCCACTTTAAGATACCCGCTCTCTTTGTCCAGCTCATATTTCATGGTATCACCCGGTACCAGTTCGATGAATACTTTTGTTTTGCGGGGCGCATCATCGCCGATGTTGATACCGTGCCAGGGATGGGGTTTCGAGAATAACTTGATGGATTCTAAAAAACGTCGGATCTGGTCTCTTTCCATTTTATGATTGATCAGAGATTAACAAGTTGAATAGCTAAAAGTACAAATTTTTTTGAGCCGATGACTACTAATTGTAAAAATGAGAAATAAAAAAAGAGCCGACTTTTACATCGGCTCTTCCAAAACATAATAATATGACGGATAGGTCTTAATTACCCATGTTAACCAGGATCATAACATCGGCCACAACCTCGGCTTCGGCATCGCTGCCGGCTGAAAGCAGACTCTCAACCAAGGTCTCTACAGCGTCATAAAAAGTAGAATATGCCTGTACGATAGCATCGGTGTCGGCACTGGCTTCAATACTTGACTCCAGGACAGCCTTGGCACCACCGGCACCATTAATCTGACTGTTGATACTGACTATAGTTTCAGCGTTTGCTGAAAATTCCTGTTCGAGTATATTAATAATCTTCTCGTTGTAAGTAGTGAACAGGCTTTTTATTTCACCTGCGCCGGCCGCAGCTTTCGCTCGTATTTCTGTTCGCAACTCGGCTCCGGCTTCGCCGGCAGCCTCCACAGAAGATTCCGCTATCTCAGCCGCTTCCATGCGAGCCTGGACGGCCTTGTCAACGGCTATGGCTACAAGGACCGCAGCATTGGCTCTTATTTCCGACCGGGCTGCATCGGAAACGCCAGCAGCCTTTTTGAGGACCAGATTGTTTGCCATTTCTTTCGCTTTAGCATAAGCGTCGGCGTTCACTTCCGCGTTTACATGTGCTGAAGCTATAGCGTTGACAAAGGTATTATAGGCCTCAGCCCTGGCAGATTGACTGGAAGAAGCATATAACGAAGCGTTGAGGTCAGCCAGCGCTTCTGTCTTTGCATTTTTTATTTCAGTTATCTGCTCTTCAGCAAGCTCTACAGACTGATCTGCAAAAGACTCGGCTCGGGCGTGGGCTTCAGCAGCCAGGGCATTGGCAAACTCAACAGCGGCTTCTTCTTTACTTTCGATTTCCGCCGCTGTTTCTGTACCGATATAAGCCTCGACATCTGCCTTTGTCACCAAGTCTGTGTCTCCATTGGCAACCACCTGTTGATATACACTTGCTTCGCCGGTGGACTCACCCGATAGGGGTTTAAGGTCCACAGAAGAACCATTTTCCAGCTTCCCGTAAACTATTGCTTTCCATTGCCGGCCTTCTTTTTCGGCCATAACAATAATATTATCGGAAGCATTGGCAGCAGAGGCCGCGTCAATTTCAATGGCAAATTCCCCTTCTGCGTTGGTCTCCGCTTCTGCGTTGCCGATGGTTTCCAAACTCCCATCTGCAGATATGCGGGCCGCCGTAACAGCAGCGCCTTCAACGGCGGAGACCTGGTAGCCTGAATCATTATCTTTTGCCTTGCTCGATTCATTACTCTCTACCCGTCCGTTAACGGTAGCCTGTTCGCTGTTGGACGAGGTAGTGAAATCACTGCAGGCAAAACCTACTAATGATATCGTCAGTACTAAAATAATATTTCGTATCCGATTAAATCTCATAATAATTATTTTTTATTAGCATTTGGTTGGTGCTTCATATTAAAGTGGGTACCAAAAAAAATTGTTCCAAAATTTTATGAATATGCTGCGAATTTGACTTAAATAGTGTATTTACAGCCTTATGAAGGGCTTTTTGGCATCCTATGAGAAGATAGCAGATCGCAGAAATCGTACGAGAAGGATAGTGGAAAGAGCAGGGAGTGCTTCCGGGGGAAAGGTATTAACCGGGAACAGAAAAAAGTACTAAGGCCTTAATAAAAGCAGGGTTCGAATGATCCTGGAATCCCCTACAGAATTAAAATTTTTACCCTAATAGCTTATTTACCTGTTATGATGAATTGCAATAAGGCGATAAAACCCTCTTTAAAATAGAAGAAGCCGGCTTTCAACCGGCTTCTCCTTGTACGTTGGCTTTTCGGGGTACAAATCAATGGTCACAAAGGTAACCAAGGATCAGTATGTTCACTAATTCATACCTGCTCTTCGCGATTAAGTTCCGTGTTTTTTAATTTTTTTTAGATCTTTTTATAAAAAATAAAAAGACGCTTTAAAAAGGATTCATACGGCACTTTACCGCCACAGGCGATCGGACAAACCGGATGTTCGCTGCAGCTTCTTCCGAATACCTTGTCTCAGTATCTCTTCCGGGGCCAGGATAGCAACCGTTTGGCGAGCGCGCGTAACGGCCGTGTAGATAAGCTCCCGGCTTATCACCTTTGACTGTGCAGCGGGCAATACCAGCAGGATATTATTGAATTCCGATCCCTGGCTTTTATGCACCGTCAGGGCGTAGGCTTTATTATGGTCAGGCAATCGTGACGAAGCCACTGCGCGAATGGCATTGCCGTGCCGGAAATACACCCTCGGCTCCTGTTCATCGTCGGGCAGGCATATGCCGGTGTCTCCATTATACAATCCCAGTGAGTAATCGTTGACATTGACGATCACCGGCTTGCCGGTATACCACTGCCGGTATTTCGGAATGGATCCCTTCTCCTGCAGGATTCGCTCGATATACCGGTTCAGATAACGAATGCCCCAGGGACCTCTGCGGTGAGCTGCGAGAATGCGAAAATCCTTAAGGATGGCAAAAGCCTCATCCACGGAACTGCAGCTGGAAAGCCGGTCAAAATACCGGCCCGTCCTGTCGGCAAGGAGCGCTTCAAGGGCCGAAGCTTCCCGCGAAGTGACAAGGGTAATCTCCGGATATTGCTCAGATCTCAAAATAGCTATTGCTTCTTCAGCCTCTCCCCGGTTTACGTGCCCGGCCAGCCGCGCTATGCCGCTGTCCGCCTCAAAGCGATAGCTTTCGGTTAACAGCGTCACATAGTCGGTCAATGCATCGGGATCGTAAACCGTCGCCTCACCCGGGAGGTCCAGCGAAAGCGATTGCAGCCACTCTGAGGTGTCTGACGAAAACCGGTTTTCCGCCCCCCTGCAGATATCGCCGAGAACCGACCCCGCTTCCACGGAAGCAAGCTGGTCCTTGTCTCCCAACAGAATAAGCCTCGTCCCCTCAAGCAGTGCTTCCATCACGCGACTCATCATCGCCTGGTCCACCATCGACACTTCATCGATGACCACCACATCATGGGATAACGGGTTCTCGGTGTTATGCGTGAACCTGGAAGTATACCGGCGTGCTCCCATCAGCTGATGCAGCGTAACGGCTTCCTCCGGAATGGCCCCGCGTATACTCTCCGTTACCGGCAGCGACTCCCTGGCAGATTGTATGGCATCCTGCAGGCGGGCGGCGGCCTTGCCGGTCGGGGCCGTTAACGCGATAGTGGGCAGCTGCCCGCGGGCCTCCCCCTGCTCTGCCAGCAAGGCCAGGATCCGCACCACCGTCGAAGTCTTCCCGGTTCCGGGTCCCCCTGAAATAACGGTAAGGGTGTGCCTGACCGCCAGCGCAGCG
>NZ_JBEPWZ010000118.1:0-8674 GCF_041642155.1 Fodinibius sp. | reverse complement strand
CTCGAAGCGGCCCGGGACCTGCGTGTTGATATCCTGAACTACCAGCGTGATTTCTTTGAAGGTTCCCTGCAAGCCGGTGCCGAAGCGCCCATCGAGGCCTATGTGTTCGGCACTTCTTATGACAAGGCGCGGACCCATCATTTTGTAGAACTGCTAAAACGTCACCGGGTAGAACTGTACGAGCTTGCTGAAGATATGGAAGCGAACGGAGAGTCTTTTGAGGCGGGATCTGCCTATGTTATACCCGCCAATCAGAAAAAGTACAAGTTTGTGAAAGCACTCTTCGAGCGACGAACGACGTTTACCGACAGTCTCTTTTATGACGTTTCAACATGGACGATGCCCTACGCCTTTAACCTGCCTTTCGCGGAAGTTGAAGGAAGCGTTGCAACGGGAAATAAAATTGAAGGCCTGCCCTCTTTCCCGGAAGGCGAGGTGGTAGGGGGAAAAAGCGATTATGCCTACCTTTTTGAATGGGATGAATACTATGCTCCCCGCGCCTTGTACCGACTGCTGCAAGCGGGTGTGCGGGCCAAGGTGGCTACCAAGCCTTTTGAGATGAATCTTTCGGCCGGTGAAAACAAAACATTTGATTACGGCACGGTGATGGTGCCCATGGGTCCGCAGTCTGCGGATCGGGAAAAAATTCATGCACTGTTCCAAAAAGCGGCGAATGAAGACGGGCTGACGGTCTATGCCGTCGGGACCGGGCTTACTCCACAGGGCATTGATCTGGGGAGCGGCAGTTTTGAAGCCCTGGAGACTCCTTCTGTAGCCATCGTATCCGGTAGTGGTGCCAGCGGCTATGAGGTAGGGGAAGTGTGGCATCTGCTGGACCAGCGATATGACATGCAGGCGACCCTGTTCCCGCAGGATCGCATGAGTTATGCCGATCTCAGCCGTTATAATGTAATGGTTATGGTGAACGGCAGCTACGGCGATCTCTCAGACGATGCCGTGGAGGAAATGAAGCGGTGGGTCCGTAACGGGGGAACGCTGATTACAACCAAGCATGCCAACAACTGGGCCAGACAACACGACCTCGCCCATATTAGTTTTGTCGAGGATGAAGCGGATACCTCCGACGAACAGGAGAACGACGTCCAGCCCAGACCCTATGCCGACAGGGCCGACACCCGCGGAGCGCAGCATATCGGCGGTTCGATCTTTCATACGAGGCTGGACCTCACTCACCCGCTGGGATATGGATATAATGATGAGGACCTGACCGTTTTTCGCAACAGCACACTCTTTATGGAGAAAGCGGAAAACCCCTATGCCACGCCCTTGTATTATACGGACGAACCGCTGGCCAGCGGCTATATCTCCGATGAAAACTTGGAGGAGCTCTCGGGAACGGCCGCGATTGTAGTCAGTAACGTCGGCAGCGGACGCGTTATTTCCATGACGGACAACCCCAATTTCAGGGCTTTCTGGTATGGCACTAATAAACTGTTTATGAATGCCATTTTCTTCGGACAAACCATCGACGGCGGTTCGGGGAATTAGCCCGTATTGTTTGCATAAGAGGACTCCTTCATTTTTGGTTGTAGTTAACCAATTAAATAAAGGATTGGGGTCCTCTTTTCCATAATACCTCACCAGGATGCATGGTGAAAATCCAGGTTAGTTACTGGTTATTGGTCATCAGTAAGGATAAAGATGATGGGCCGTACTTATCGCGAGAGGCGGTCCAAAGGTGGTGGGCAGTCGCACTCACTCCTACAATGCATTTGTGATTTTATCCGTATAGTCTAATTGCTCCCATGGGAATTCCTCCCGGCCGAAGTGACCATAAACAGCGGTTTTCCGGTAGATGGGACGCTTCAGGTCAAAACGCTCAATAATGCCGGCCGGCGTCAGGTCAAACGTTTTTTGTACGGCATTGGCCAACTCAACATCCTCAACGCGACCCGTTCCGTAGGTATTCACATTGATGGAAACGGGTTCGGGAATCCCAATTGCATAGGCAAGCTGTACGATACACTCTTCGGCAAGGTCCGCTGCAAGAATATTCTTGGCAATATGTCGCGCTGCATAAGCTGCGCTGCGGTCGACCTTGGAGGGGTCTTTGCCGGAAAATGCCCCCCCGCCATGTCCCCCATATCCCCCATAGGTGTCGACAATAATTTTACGCCCGGTCAGCCCGGTATCGCCATGGGGACCGCCAATCACAAATTTGCCCGTGGGATTCACGTGAAATACGGTTTCCGCGTCAATTAATTTTTCGCTGATCACCTGGGGAAGAAGGTGCTTTTTCAGATCCTTTTTTATCACTTCCTGATCAATCCCCTCGTCGTGCTGTGTTGAAATGACAATGGTATCCACATGCTTCAGGTGCCCGTCCTCCCCGTATTCCACTGTAACCTGGCTTTTACTGTCTGGAGCAAGATAGGGAAGCAGGTCGGTTTCTTTCCGGATCTTCGCTAACTTTCTAAGCAGGTCGTGCGAATACTGCAGCGACATCGGCATATAGGTATCTGTTTCTTTGGTCGCATAGCCGAACATCATGCCCTGGTCGCCGGCGCCCATCTTTTTATCGGATCCTTCATCCACCCCCTGCGCGATATCCGGACTTTGCTGATGGATCGTCGTCAGGACCCCGCAGGAGTCGGCATCAAACCGGTACGAATTTTTAGTATAGCCGATATCCCGGATTACCTGCCGGACAATCTCCTGGACATCCACGTAGGCCTCGGTCGTCACTTCTCCCGAAATCAGGGCCAGTCCGGTGGTCACCAGGGTCTCCACGGCCACCCTTGAATCGGAGTCCTGTTCGAGCATGGCGTCTAATATGGCATCGGAAATTTGATCCGCAACTTTATCAGGATGGCCCTCTGAGACCGATTCGGAGGTAAAAAGATTTTTCATCAGTACTTAAAATTCGTGAATATGATTGAATATTATAAAGCCTTGAAGCTACAAAAAACTGGATAACATTGCAGATCGTAGTTTTTGTTTTTACCGAGGACTTTGCAAACCCGCTCTTGAGGCCTATCTTTGCATTTTCGCGCATTCAATATCCTCACACATGCTTACCCCGGATTATTCACGGAATAGTAACAATTCAATATTAAGCCATTGATATTGTTAGACATATCGAAAATCCAGATTTGAGGGCAGTCGCAAAGTGCTGTGAAATTGAGCCGTGTACTTCGTTGAAGAAAAAGATCGGAACGGCTAATCGAAAAGATCCTTATCCGCACTGCCGTAATCTACTCCTATATAATTAAAAGCTTTGCGGGTGGCAATACGTCCCTTGGGAGTACGCTGCAGAAATCCTTCTTTAATAAGAAACGGTTCATAGACCTCTTCTATGGTACCCTTGTCCTCACCCACGGCTACGCTGAGCGTTCCCAGTCCCACAGGTCCGCCATCATAGTTTTCAATTATTGCATTCAGGATCCGGATATCCATTTCATCGAAGCCGTTTTGATCTACATCCAGCGCATTGAGCGCAATATCGGCAATTTCGTCGGTAATGGTATCCATATTTTCGACCTGTGCAAAATCGCGTGTTCGACGCAGCAGCTTGTTGACAATACGGGGAGTTCCGCGGCTTCGTCGTGCAATTTCATGGGCACCCCGGTCCGTAATCCCCATATTCAGGATAGCGGCTGTACGAAGGGCAATACGCTGAAGCAGCTCGACATCGTAATAATCGAGTCGCATGTCAATACCGAACCGGGCCCGCAAGGGAGCCGTTAGCAATCCTTTACGGGTAGTGGCCCCCACCAGGGTGAAGTCGTTAAGCTCAATCTGAATACTCCGGGCGTTGGGACCCGAATCAATGACAATATCCAGCTGGTAATCTTCCATCGCAGAATAGAGATACTCTTCCACGACCGGGTTCAGCCGGTGAATTTCATCGATAAAGAGCACGTCGCCCTCTTCAAGATTCGTCAGCATTCCCGCCAGATCGCCCGGCTTCTCCAGTACCGGGCCCGTACTGGGTTTAATCTGTACGCCCATTTCATTGGCAATAATATGGGCAAGCGTTGTTTTGCCCAGTCCCGGGGGACCCGAAAGAATGACATGGTCAAGCGCTTCCTGGCGCTGTTGGGCGGCTTTGATAAAGACAGAAAGGTTTTTCAGAACTTTTTTTTGCCCGATAAATTCACTGATGCGGGTGGGACGAAGCGACTGCTCGTAAGCTTCGTCATTTTCTTCGGCATCTAAAAGAGGATTTTGCAAAATGGTAGAGTTAATCTATTAGCGAACCAATGAACAACCAATAAAATTAACTTATTATTTTTAAACTTTCTAAGCAGAAAAAAGATATTTGCCATGCGCGTAAACAGGAGTACAGGTATGTATCGCCAGCCGATGCCCGCACTAATTATTTAATTCTCTGGCAGGATTTCCCGGCTGCTTGTCCAGCTCTTGCAAGATATCACCGGCTGGATTTCGGTAAATCCCTTCCATATAGAACACCTCCGAGATGGCCTCGTGAGCCCTGCTCAGGCTATCGGTATTGATATATGCATTACCCAAATACCAGTATCCCTTTTCACGAAGGAAAGATTGTTCTTCGGCTTTACCGACGACCTCCCTGAACGAAGCAATGGCCCCCTCATAGTCACTCCGGTTAAATTGGATAATTCCTCTGTTCAGATACGCCTGAACAGCTGCAGGCTGATCAGGATATTCCTTAATGATCGCATCATACAGCTCCATCGCTTTCGAAATATCACCTGAAATGGCCGCTTTAAATCCTTGGTTTAGCAGCGAATCTCCGGGGATACTCCGGACTTGTCCCGACCGAAGGGCAGGAGCAGAGGCAAGGCTTTCGGACAAGGGAATTTCGTTCAATGCCAGCTCGTCGAGGGTTTGTTCCGCATCCGTCAAGAAAAAATTAACCGCAACCGCTACGATGATGATTGCTACCGCTGCGGCTGCCCACTTCCAGGAATTTTGCAGCGAATGGATCAGTGTATGTTGCCGTTTTGTACCAGATGAAGATTCCCGGCTGCCGTCCTCGACAACCATAGCACGGACGCTGATCTCCGTATTCAAAAGCTCAATATACCCGGGATTCTTAAGCAGTTCTTCCCACAATTCCTGAGCCTGCTCTTCGGTCAAATGTCCCTTGATATAGGCGTCAATTTTTTTTTCCAGTTCTACATCGCGTGCCATATCGTGTGTCTTTTTATTACTACGGCGCCTGCAATATCCTTAAAAGTACTGTTACAGACTTCACTTTATAAGTAAGATCATTTTGAGAGCAAATCCTTACATTATAAATTACTTTTTTTTTGATAACACTCATTTAGCTTTTTAATTAGACGGTGTTTACGGGTCCACGCATTATTAACACTGATATTGAAATGCTCAGCAACTTTTTTAGAGTGGGCGTCCGGATGATCAAACCAGTATTGTATAAATTTCCGGTGATGCTCTTTAAGCTTCTCCAGACACCATTGCAGGAGTCGCTGCTGTTCTTTGTCCAGCAGCGATTGCAGCTGCCGGGGCTCTTGTCGCTGCTGGCCGGCTTCATCAAGCGTGGTTGTCCGTTGATTCATCTTATTCTTGAGATAGGCGTTCCGGCAGATGGTCAGGATATAAGAAACCACTTTGTCAGGTTCTCGTACCTGATCCTTTTTGATGGTTTGAATAGCCGTAAGTAACGCCTCCTGAGATATATCTTTAGCGTCATCTTCACTGGCATTCATATGTATTCTCAGAAAAGCCAAAAGCCGGGGACGTATAGCCGCTATTAGCTTATTGACTTTCCTTGTGTTACCTTCATTCAAGGCAGTCACCAATTCAGAATAATCCATGGTTTATACATCGGCGCTAAAATATTTAAGACAAGGTAATAAAAATATGCTGCCTTAATTTTACAAATTTTGGTAGTAAAAGCGCCAAAAATTCCCTTTTTTGCATAGATAACGGTTAAGAAAAGTCATTTAGGTTCTAACCGATCACAATGATACCCGAGATATAAAGTGTTAAGTATCACATAAATAGTAATCGATGTATCGCGTACGTTTAAAAAATTTTGAAGGTCCCCTGGATCTACTCCTCTTTTTTATCAAGAGAGACGAACTCGATATCTACGATATTCCCATCTCCTATATCACCAACCAGTTCCTCGAATATATCAGTTTAATGGAAGAGCTGGATCTGGATGTGGCCAGTGAATTTATCCTGATGGCCAGTATGCTCATGTCGATCAAGGCCAAAATGATGCTGCCCCGGAAAGATCCGGAAGAAGAGCTGGATGAACACGATCCGCGCTATGAGCTGGTTCAGCGGCTGCTGGAATACAAGCGCTACAAGGAGATGGCTGAAAAGATGGAGTCTATTGAGGAAGAGGCCCGGAAAAAACACTTCAGGGGGAATCCTGAAACCGACCAGGTAGAGAAGCAGGCCAGCGGTGAAGCCCTGAAGAACGTTACGATGTTCGACCTGATGGCCGCATTTAAAAAGGTGCTGACCGATATAAAGAAGCAGAAAGCAGTTCATCACGTTGAAAAAATCGAGTATACTATTGAAGAACAGACCGAATATGTGTTGCATCAGCTGCAGGAACGGGGACGAACAGCATTCCGGACGCTGTGTTTTGAGTTGAAAACCCGTACGAAGATTGTCGTCACTTTCCTTGCGATCTTAGAAATGCTTAAGGAACGGCAAATCAACTTGTATGTGGAAGAGGACGATCCGACGGATTTTTTCCTCGATTTAAAACCGGTGGATGAAATTATCAGCGCAACCTAATTGCAAAATGAAACAACAGTTCACCTCTATGAGACGTATCATCCTATTAGCAGCTGCAGGATTTTTTTGGACCGTTGCAGGCTGCAGCGGTACCGGACAATCAGCACAGCAGGAAGCACAACCGTCAATATCGACAGATACCGAGCGCCTGTTGGAGTACCAGGACGAAATTACGGCAGATTTCCTGCGTCAGCATCTGACCGTTTTTGCCGCTGACTCGATGGAGGGACGTGAAACGGCGATGCCGGGACAGAAAAAGGCCGCCCGTTATCTTGCGAATCAATATCGTGAAATGGATTTACCCCCCACGGGCGATACCAACAGTTATTATCAGAAATTTCAGGTCAACGCCACCCAAAGCGACAGCATAGTATTTGAAACATTCGCTATTGACGGGGATAAAAGGCGACCTGTAAATCGTTCCGTATCCAGTAAAAACTCTACTGCGGACTTTATTCGCGCTTTTGGCGGCACCGACTCCCTCAGCGGGCCAATCGTCTTCGCGGGCTTTGGCGTCAATGATCCGTCCCGCGGGCTCCGCCATTTGAAGGGGATGGATTTGCAGGGCAAATGGATAATGGTGTTTCAGGATATCCCTCACGTGATAGATGGAGATACGCTGATTGATCCCTCTATCGACGCGCGGACCCGGTTCAGCGGCATTTTTAGTCAGGGCGCCGAGGGAATGTTGCTCATTTCCGATATGGGCGGCGAAGAATTCCAGTCGTCGGCCGCCCAAATGCAGAGTGACTTCGGAAAGCCGACAAATATGCGACTGGCTTATCACGATGATGGTTCCGCGCCATCAGAGGAATTCAGCAGCGGCTACAATGTGGTAAGCCCAGAGATGGCCACCAGGCTACTCAGGCTGGATAACCCCACTTCGCTGGCCGAGTTGCGAGACAAGATTATTCAAAATATTACGGATTTTACTCCCAGGTTCCTGGACTACGGACTTTCACAAATTCCCTATGACCGTGAGATATCCCTGGACACGGAAAATGTCCTGGCATTTCTGAAAGGGGCCGATCCCCAGCTTAAGGATGAAGTGGTTGTAGTGACTTCTCATTACGATCATGTAGGAATCGGTCAGCCCGACTCTACCGGGGATCGTATCTACAACGGGGCCGACGATGACGGCAGCGGTACCGTAGCCATGCTTAATATGGCCCACGCTTTCCGGGAAGCGGCTCAAAATGGGATTTCTCCGCGGCGGAACATTCTGTTTTTACATGTTACGGGGGAAGAAAAAGGACTGCTGGGTTCGCGTTACTATTCCGACCACCCGTCATATCCCATCGAGAAAACGGTGGCAAACCTCAATACGGATATGATTGGCCGTATTGACGAAGAGCATGAAGAGAAAGGCATTGAAGAATACGCCTACATCATTGGCAGTGAGCTTATTTCTTCCGACCTGGACAGCCTGATTAAAGCGGCTAACCGCCGATCGGGACAAATAGAACTCAACAAAAAATATAACGACCTTCAGGATCCCAACCAGTTCTACCGGCGCAGTGACCACTGGAATTTCGGCCGGCTGGGCGTTCCTTTTGCTTTTTTCTTCACCGGGGTGCATGAGGACTACCATCGTCCCTCTGACGAGGTACACAAAATTCGCTTTGAAAAAATGGCAAAAATAGTTCGCACCATGTATGCCTCTGCCGTCATGATTGCCAATGCAGACGAGGCCCCCACCGTGGACAACCAGGAGTTCATCGAGATTACAAAAACCGATTTATAGGTGCCTTTACCTTCCCACGACAATAAACGGCGCCCAGTAAACCGGGTGATTAAACAGCGGGTGATTAATCATCTTCAGTTTGGCCTGACGCATCGCCATCGCCTTCTTGCCGAAGGGGATGGACTGGTCCCATCCAACCCATCGCAGCATGGCGTCCATCCATCCTTCTTCCGAGGCACTGTGGATGAGCGCTTTGTAAAACTCACTCAT
>NZ_JBEPWZ010000117.1:0-8694 GCF_041642155.1 Fodinibius sp. | reverse complement strand
CCTTGTCATAAGAAGTGCCGAACACATAGGCCTCGATGGGCGCTTCGGCACCGGCTTGCAGGGAACCTTCAAAGAAATCACGCTGGTAGTTCAGGATATCAACACGCAGGTCCCGGGCCGCTTCGAGCGTGGAAAGAGAGGTCAGAAACTGGTTTTTGATCGTAAACGGGAATTTAAGTACGCCATGGATGCTCTCCTGGGCGTGTCCCCGGGAGCTACCCTGTTCAAACAGGATACCGATACCGCCGTTAACGTCCGGGTAGGTAGAGCCTTTGCCATAGTAAAAATCATCGTAGCTTTCCTGCGAATAATAGAGGTGTTGTTCACGGTTCAGCTTGTCGGCGTGGTATTCAGCAATGGCTTTGGTCAGATCCTGGTTTTCCTGTGACGTTATCGGATGGGTCCTGGACTGGATGCCCGGCTGAAAGAAGAATGTCGAATTGGTACCCATCTCATGATGGTCGGTCAGAATATTCGGCATCCAGCGGTGAAAGTTGTCGATGCGTCCCTGGCTTACGGGATGCTGTACCAGCATCCAGTCCCGGTTCAGGTCGAACCAGTAGTGGTTGGTTCGCGCACCGGGCCAGCGCTGGTTGAGTTCCAGGCTATTGGGGTCGGAAACCACATTTTTGCTTTTATGGGTATTGGCCCAGCTGGCAAAACGGTTGAGTCCGTCCGGATTTAAGCTCGGATCCAGCAAGACTACGCTGTTCTCAAGCTGTTGCTCTATTTCCGCACCCTGCGCAGCGGCCAGGTGGTAGGCTACCAGCATGGAAGCGTTGGCACCGCTCGGCTCATCCCCGTGGATGCTGTATCCCATATACAGGACGACGGGCATGGTTTCCGTGTTCAGCTCATCCGACTGGTCGGGATCAGTGAGCGCCAGGTGATCCCGGCGGATCTCCTCGATATTGTTATGGTTCTCAGGTGAGGTGACTGTCAGGTAAAGGAGCGTACGATCTTCATGCGTTTTGCCGAACTCGTGCAGGGTCACCCGGTCGGAAGCCTCCGCAACCACCCGCATATACTGTACCAGCTGGTCGTGGCGTACGTGCCACTGGCCCGGCACCGTGCCCAATACCTCTTCGGGCGTAGGAACGGAGGAGTCGTACGTGACATTCTGGGGCAGGTAATAGTCCATAGCAGCCTCTGCATCGGCCGGATTCTGTGCCTGTCCCCTGACGGAAATGATCAGACAGCATAGCGTGACAAGGAGCGTCCGTAATCTCATAAAGGTTCTATCTGTAAAATTGGGGGTTCGAGTGAATGATAGTGTAAAGATTATCTATGAAAAATGTTTGAAAAAATAAAAATAACAACGATCCTTTAAAAGGCCGGGATTTTTCATATCAAAAAACCCCGGCACGCTGAAAATGCCGGGATTTTCAAATGAATGATGTGAGATGATGACGCAGATTGTATCTCCCTCAGACGGCTGCAAAACCGCCCGGGGGCTCGCCTCTGCCGCTAAATATCAAAATGGTGAAAAGATATGCTATTATCCTCAGGCATACCGGAAAATAGCCGCGATAGAAGCCGAGTTCGGCATGTCGTTTTTTTCCAATGCATATACATTGCCGCTCTGAGTGAGTGTTTTTATGGCGGCCATGTTGATTAGATCGTGTTCGCCGTTTTTGGGGGTGGCGCTGTGATGCACCACATCACGCTCCTGGTCAAACCATCCCCAGCTGTATTCGCCGATAGGGACAAATAACGAATCCACCTTTCCGTAGTAGGCCGCCTCTATTATCTGGCTTAAATTATCAGATCGTTTTTCAGACCCTGAAAGATCCGCGAAGCGGTCCATATCATCGTACATATCTTTCAGAAAGTGTGATTTGATTACCTTCCAGCTGCGCTTGCCGATCTCTTTGTCACTCAGTGGGTCCGGATTTTCCTGGATTGCTTGATCGATAAGCCTGCTGTAGTGGTTGACCTTACGATATTCCGCAACCGCACGCTCCACTCCGGCTATGATCAGCGGGTCGTTGCGTTTTTTCATAATAGAGGTTACTTCATTTTCTACCGTTTTGAGATAGTTGATGATTTCCTGGGTATCGGTATCCTTTGTACCGCCCTGACCGTGAAAGATGGCTAGGCCTTCGCCCTGTCCCGAGTGATGCTGCAGATGCCGTTCGTTCACATCATACTTCAAAAATTCTTCCAGGCTGGTCGGGGCCTCGGACAGTGCAATAGGCTCCGTAGAATCGCGCGTGCATTTTAACAGCCGCATATTTTTTTGACTGAGCGCAAGCGTGCAAAAAGTGCCTTCCAGCGTGATCATGGGAATGAGCGGGGTGATTAAAAAGTGATCGCTGATCATTACTTGTTCGTCAAAACGATAAGGAATGCGATAGTAGTCAAAATGTTCTTCACTGATAAACAGGGCCAAACCCTTGTTATTATGACGCCAAAAAGAAGGTTGGTCCAGCAGCTTGCGTGGTTCTTCCAGCATTTTTTCAATGCGCTTATCTGAAATATCTCGTTCTTTAAGCTGGTCTTCAGCCTCGCTCAACAAGTTTTTCAGTCGGATAGAATCCTGCTGAACTTCTTCGCCCTTTTGATGAGTGGGTAAAAAGATTGATACCCCAAGATCGGGTTGTTGATTGGCAAGGTCGAGAATATTATCACGCGTAATCATATAAACCTCCAGTTGTTAAAATTAATTCTACATAGTAGTTACTAAACAGCAAACTAAAAGACATGATTCGATTAGCTCTTTTGTATGGTTGTCACCGTCCGAGAGTTCCGCAGTTGCTTTCTGTTTGTCATTTAATGTCCAAAATTAGTATATATTGTCAAAATTAATGTGGAAAAACTATTTCGGATGGACCGACAGGAAGATAGCACAATACCAATAAACTGGCAGGGAATAAAAAAAAGTTTGGGTCCGGGATTGTTGATGGCTGCCGCAGCTATCGGGGTGTCGCACCTGGTGCAATCCACCCGCGCCGGTGCCACCTATGGATTTGCGATGGTCTGGGCGGTCGTGCTGGCCAATATTTTTAAATATCCCTTTTTGGAATATGGGCCCCGTTATGCCATTGCCACCGGCGAAAGCATGATTGAAGGATACAAACGGCTGGGCAACTGGGCGATCGGTATCTATATCTTCTTTACCCTGGGGACGGTCTTTGTCATACAGGCCGCCGTGACTGTCGTAAGTGCCAGCCTGGCGGCCGAGCTTACGGGACTTGCGCTATCCCCGCTCATCTGGAGTCTGATACTGCTCGCCCTCTGTATAGTTCTGCTGTTATCGGGGCAGTATTCGGCGCTGGACGGCGCGATCAAACTAATTATGGCTGTCCTGGCTGTTTCCACGGTGGTAGCCTTTGGCGCAGCCCTGGTCCAGGGGGGACAGCATGAGGTGGCCCATTTCTATCCCGATATCTGGGATATAGCGGGAGTCTCGTTCTTAATTGCGCTCATGGGGTGGATGCCGATCCCCATAGATGCGGCCGCCTGGCATTCGCTCTGGTCGCTGGAACGAGAGAAACAAACCCAATACCGGCCCAGGCTCAAAGAGAGTCTGCTGGATTTTAACATCGGCTATATCGGCGCCGCTCTTCTGGCTCTCGGGTTTGTGGGGCTGGGCGCTCTGGTGATGTACGGCAGCGGCGAAACCTTTGCCAGCAGCGGGACGGCCTTTGCCGGGCAGCTTATCAGCCTGTATACCGAAAGCCTGGGCAGCTGGGCCTACACGGTCATTATCATTTGTGCCTTTACCACCATGTTCAGCACTACGCTCACCGTGGCCGATGCCTACCCGCGGGTGATGTCCCGCTTTCTGGAAGTGCTATTGCCGGGTACGGCTGCTCCATCAAAATCCCTGCGCTACTATCGCATCCTACTCGTATTGGTTCCGGTATTTTCGCTGAGCGTGCTGTACGTTACGGGCGATGCTTTTACCCTGCTCATCGATTTTGCCGCTACGCTTTCTTTTTTAACGGCTCCGGTTTTGGCTTACATTAACTACCGGTTGGTTACGGCCGATCACGTACCGGAAGAGTGTCAACCCAGGCCATGGTTAAGATGGCTGAGCCGGGGCGGAATCATATTCCTGGCTGTATTTGCCCTGCTGTATATGTACTGGCTGATCCAGTATGGATAACAATTGTAACAGGAGAACCGGAACCTTTCTCCGACCCCTTCAAATGATTAGGATGGGCGACCGGGCGGAGTATGAGCCGGCTGACAAACAAACCGGTAAAAGCGCGTCGTTTCCAGCGACGCTGTTGAAAGGTAACCGGGCTGCCGGCCACAAACTAAAGGGTATATACGGCACGGGTAGTCGGAAGACCTCATCGGACAAGCTGCGTTTTCTCTTGTCCCAACGTCCCGGCTCTTGCGAAAGGCCGGCGAATAGCAAAACCGGGCCGGGATGTGATTAAAACAGCTCTTTTTGCTCTTCGTCCCCTCCGGCGTTTGGAACCGGTAAGTCCGTGCCTATGGCCTCGTTCATTTGCTTTATAAAATGCGCTGCCAGCTGGGGAGACCGTTTCTCTTTATTTTGATGGACAAAAAAGTGGATGTTATCAAGTCCCTGCTCCTTCCATTTTTGCAAACGCTGAGTCCAATCATCAAGGCGGGACCGGTCGGTGGGATGATTGGCGCCCACATACCGGACAAAAGCCTCGTTATTTGTCAGCCGCATATGCAGCAGGTCGCGCCGGCCGGCCGTATCGGTAATAATATTTGCAACATTGTTTTCCTCCAGCAGCTGGTAAAGTTCTCCGGCGACCTTCTCCTCATCAAACCAGTCAGGGTGACGAAATTCAACCGCCAGGGGAACGCCTTCCGGCCAGTATTCCACAAAGCCGGCCACCCGGTCAAAGAACTTGGGCTTGAAATTGCCCCGAAGCTGCAGGAAGGTAGTCCCCAGCTTTTTCTTGAAATGAACAATGCTGTCAATAAAATCATCAGTGGCCTCCTCTACGCCATTCAACCATTTCAAATGACTGATATACCGGTTTACTTTGGGGAAAAACTTGAAGTTATCCGGCACCCTGTCATGCCAGGAGGTTATTTGATCCCGGTCGAATGTGTTATAAAAGGTGGCATTCAGCTCCACGCAGTTAAATTGCGAGCCGTAATAGGTCAGTTCGTCTTTGGCGGCCCGCGGATAGAAATTTTTCAGATCCTTGCGGTTCCATTTGGCGCACCCTACATAGAGATTAGTGGTGCCGGTACCGCTATCTGAAAGAATTTTTGCAGTTTCGGGAGGGTCTTCCGGGAGTGAAAAGTCAATCTGATCGGGATGATCTGTGCTGCCAAATTTCATATGATGTCACTGTATATTTTTTGGAATTCTTTAGCCGGTTGAAATGCACTACCTGGAAACCGAGCCATCGAGAGTTAAATCGATTTTGCTCCGCAAACGTTCCTTGTTATTTCCGATCCACAGGGTCGGGGAATTAGACTACCTAATATTAAACAGCGACCACCTCTTTGTTGTATTTGTCGCGGTATTCGACGGGCGTCAGGCCGGTAATTCGCCTGAATAAATTGCGAAAGGATTTGGTATCGGAGTAGCCGACATCATACATCACTTCGCTGATATTCTTGCGAGTGGCTTCCAGGTCTTTTTTCGCGGCTTCCACCTTAACGCGTTGCTTGTATTCGGTCACGGTATTATGGGTGGCCTTTTTAAATCGGCGCTCCAGCGTTCGCCGGCTCATGGCTAATTCTTCCGCCAGTTGACTGACCCTGATATCATCCTGGTAGTGGTCTTCAATATATTTCTGGGCTTTTATCACCTTGTTGTCGTTGTGGTCTTTTTGTCCCTCAAAAATAATAAAAGCCGACTGAGTCGTGCGGTCAATATCCAGGGAAAATGCTTTGGAAGCCAGGATGGCCGCTTCACGGCCGGCGTATTTTTCTATAATATGCAGCAGCAGATTTGTAAAAGCATAGGCGCCTCCGCTGGTATAAATGCCGTCTTCTTCAGTCATGATCTTCTCATCTACCATATCGACCTCCGGGTACATTTTACGGAAGCTGTCGGCATGCATCCAGTGCGTAGCGCACTGCTTACCATTCAGCAGTCCTGTTGCCGCCAGAAAAAAAGCCCCGACACACAAGCTGGCCACTTCAGCTCCTGCTTTGTACTGATTTACAACCCAGGGAATAAAATCCCTGTTCTGCTCAATTCCCTTGCGCGGGTCATCGTGGATGGCGGGAATAACAATCAGGTCTGTCTTACCGACGTCATCGATCAGGCAGTCCGCATTTACCGCAAAAAGACCCGTTGACTGGCGGGTTTCTTTTTCAAGTCCCACCAGATGGACGTCAAAAACAGGTTTCTTGTCCTGTTGGGACAATATACCGTTGACCTGGTTAAAAATCTGGTGCGTCCCACCGATATTGACCACGCTGGTGTGTCCGCGCGGTACGAGTATGGATATATGTTTCATGATCAGGGCACTTGGTTAAAAATTTATTGGTTATTCGTTTCTATGGTCTGGTCCAGTGGTAACGAATAACTGTTAATAATGCTACTAAAACTGCATGTCGCAATCAACCTGTGAAAATGGCGTAAACACACCGTGCAGGGTCGCTATCTTGTAATTATATTATAATTACAGATTAAAACAAGTGATAGAGAACAACAGGAAAAGGATTATGAACAACGCCTTACTAACCCAATTCGATCTTCACCAGTGGTTCTACTGTAAACAGTAATCAGAGTACAAGGTAAAGCAAGATGTCAGATAATAAATATTCATCTCCCAAAATAGTTTCCCGTCAGGAATGGACGGCAGAACGAATGGTTATAGAGTTGGCCACAAGAACAGTTGATCCAAAAAACGGAACTTGAAATGAATTACAATATAAATAACCCGTAAGTAAGAGGATTATGAAGAAAGTAAAAACGGCACTGCCCGAAACGGTATCCAGAGAAGAATGGCTGGCGGCCCGAAAAGAGTTGCTTAGAGAAGAAAAAGAACTTACCCGTGCACGTGACCGGATCAATGCTAAACGACGCCGGATGCCGATGGTAAAAATAAACAAACAGTATGAATTTGAAGGACCGGATGGGAAGGTGAGCCTTCGCGATTTGTTTGAGGACCGCATGCAGCTTGTCGTGTATCACTTTATGTTTGATCCGGATTGGGAGGAAGGCTGCGCGAGCTGCTCGGCCTGGGCGGATCATATCGCGAGGGGACATCTTAATCATTTGCATGCTCGATCTACCACATTGGCCTTGGTTTCACGCGCGCCGCTGGATAAAATTACTGCTTTTAAAATGCGAATGGGGTGGAAGATCCCCTGGTATTCTTCGTATGGCAGCGATTTTAATTACGATTTTCATGTTACGCAAGATGAATCCGTTAAACCGGTCATGTACAATTACCGCGACAAAGCCACACTGGAACACCTGGGACAACATTATCACACCGAAGGCGAACAGCCGGGCATAAGTTGTTTCCTGCGGGTGGACGATACCGTATATCACACGTACTCCACATACGGCCGCGGAGGGGAACAGGTGGGCGGAGCCTACTATTTTCTGGATATGACCGTACTCGGTCGGCAGGAGAAGTGGGAAGAGCCCAAAGGACGTGCTACCGGGCTTGGAGCACCGGCCGGCAGTGACAAAATTCTGTATCCGGATGAATATGATGAAAACTAAGAGGAGCATCACAAGTACCTGTGCCATCAAACAATGTATGCAGTAAGTAAAAATTATTTCGAGCACACTAAAAGAATATCGCATTTATACAATTTATTGGGATTACAGGCACTGATTTTTGGTTAGCACATACCTTGGGTTCGATTTAAAAGAGAAACATTGACACAGGGTTGTCAGTGCTTACGGCTATGTTCAGGAATAGTAAAATTATTATTAGAGAAAGCAACAATCTATGAAGGGAAAGAATATTATATCGGAGAATCTGAAAGTGCTGGTCTTTAGTTCAAACATAAACACCAGGATCAAAGTAGACCGTACAAGAAAAGAACTTTTGGAATTGAATGGTGTTTACCGGGCGGATGTGGATTTGGATGATCCGGATAAGGTATTGCGCATTGAATGTCATCCCCATTGCGAAGCAGCCCTGATTGAAGAAAAAGTGGCAAAACTGGGGTTCCGGAGTGATAGATTGATCTAAAACTATCCTCTTTATACAGCTCGCCATCCGGTAACAGCAGCTTGTCGCATTCAACCGGTAAGAATGGCGTATTTACACCGCGTAGATAAGTTAAACAGATGCTACATTGTGTTCAGAGACCGAGGGAAAGTCAACAAAATTAACATAAGAAGGGATTAATTATGAGTACCCCATTAATGGCTCAATTTGATTTGCATCACCGCTTGTATAAAAATGTGCTGGATGGTTTTACGGATGAAGAAACGAATCGGCGCCTCCATGGGGATACGAAAATAAATCACGTCAAATATCTGGCCGGACACATTTTAAATTCACAATACGGGATTGCGCAGCTGGCCCACGCATCGTCCGTTGAACCGAAAATAATTAAATTTTTCTTGTGGTAATGATTGCCTCGTATTACCTGTGGTAGAGAAAAGCAGTTTACAGTCGCTTGATTTATATTCACGCAACCCCGAAGCTAAATGAAACGATCATCACTTTTTTCAATCTACAATTAATAATATTTGCTCTAATAAATTTAAATGGGAGTGAAGGCGAAGCAGGAAATAATCATTAACTAAATAACAAAATCATGAAATCA
>NZ_JBEPWZ010000116.1:0-8850 GCF_041642155.1 Fodinibius sp. | reverse complement strand
TCCGGTGCATGGGGAGCAGGTAATCCTCCTCATGAAGGGCCGAGGCCACGCCCACGGCAATCGCTTCCTGGCCGATGCCCGAAAACCATTTGCTGATCTTGTTCTGGCGCAGCAGCTTGAGCATCCGCTCTTCGATGCGGCGGGGAAGCAGCAGGCTTTTATAAAGCTCAATAGCCTGGTGCCTGGAGAATGTTTTGTGAGCCTGAATCATGAAAGTATGGAGATAGACGATCCGTTATCCTTGTTTACTGGTCTCAAACATGGGTCAGTTATAAATGAAATGCAAGGCAGAATAGGTCCAGGTTAAAAGATAGGCTTGTCTTTGTGGTTGAAAACATGTTGATTATAGATATACGGGTAGCACAAATAGACATACGGGTAGTACAAACGAACTTATGATGAAACAGGGAGAAACGATGAAGGAAGACAGGATATCAAGGTGGGCATTGGCCAGCATGATCTTTGGAATAGCAGCTGCGCTTGTGTTGCTGCTGTCGGGGTACGGCTACCAGTGGAACTGGTGGGAACTGGGAGTGGCCTTTACCTGGCTGCTGCCAGCCAGTTCGGTCCTGGCTCTTATCGGGCTCGCCCTGGGACTGGTATATGCTTTTGCCCGGTGGAAAGGGAGTACGAGTCCCTCTACCAGAACGGCGGCAGCCGGAGTGATGCTGGGTATTGCCGTCCTGGCCACGGTGGGCTACTGGTTTTACCAGGCACAGCAATATCCGCCGATTCACGACATCTCGACGGATATTGACAATCCTCCGAGATTCCAGGCAATCGTCCCGCTGCGGGCAGAAGCTTCCAACGATACTACCTACGGCGACCAGGAGAAGGCGGATGCACAGCGCGAGCACTACCCGGACGTTCAAACACTTTATCTGGAGGAGGAGTACCCGGAAGCTTTTGACCGTGCGCTCGAAGCGGCCCGGCAGATGCCGTGGGAGCAGATTGTGACGTCGGATAAAGAGCAGGGGCTGATCGAAGCGTTCGACAAGCTTCCCTGGTTTGGATTTATCGATGATGTGGTGATTCGCGTGGATACGGCCGAAACCCGCGGCAAAAGCAAAATTGATGTCCGCTCGGTCTCGCGAATAGGCAGGGGGGATATAGGGGTGAACGCCCACCGTATCCGCGAGTACCTGGAAACCGTTCGCGATACGGAGGAGATGGAATGATTGGATTGATCCCAAAATCGGGAGCCACCGCTCCACGCGCCTGTACCATTTGACTTGAAAAAAACAGCAATTAATCTGATTTATTACACCAAATGTCTGTTCCATTTTTTAGAGCGACGCAAAACGGAACCCAAAAAACATCGCCGGCTGGATACATACATCCTACACCGTTTGCATATTCATATCATGCATCATGCTTGAGAAGGTGCCGAAGATCAGGAACATCAGCAAAAGGTAAAAAATGATGCCGGCGGCTATCCAGATCAAGCCCGCCCGGGCAAAATTCTTCTTGGTTTGGTTGGGTTCGCTGCCAAAAGCCCAGATACAGAGGATGATGACATTGACGAAGGGGATACTGAACAGGAATAAATACAACACCCATTCGCCCACCGATATCGGTTGTTGGTCCTGCGCGGCCATCTCTTGATTGTCCATGTATGAGATATATATGGTTAATTAACTTTCTGCTGTACCCATCTGCGGACTGTTAATTTAGCAACATATTATCGGTTTGCAAATTGACGGGGAGTATTTAAAAATTTGTCCATGCCCCGGTTCACACGTTCGCTTTCCTCTCAAAGCATGGACCCACACAAGAAGAACCGGGGTTTAGCAGAATACCTTTTTATTCGTATTTTAGTTTTTATCATAGATGAAGAGGAAGATGTATCGATATTTGATACAGTGGAATCCCGATGTTAGAATTGAATCCTTAGCTTTGCACCCTGATGCTTACGCTTTACTATGGAACGGATCAGCATGAACTGGCCCAGCGGCTGTTCGAGGAATGCCTCAGCGCCCCGGGCGGCAACCCGCTGGCGCCGGAAATACTGGTCGTGCAGAACCACGGGATGGGACAGTGGCTCTCGCTATACAGGGCGAAAAAACAGGGTATCTCAGCCAATATGACTTTCGAGTTTCCCTCAGAGCGCATCTGGAGCCTGATCCGTACCATTCATCCCGACATACCGGAGACGTTGCCGTCAGACAGGGGACCGATGACATGGACGCTGATGGATCTTTTCAACGATGAGCAGTTTTTGAAAAACTTTGATAACCTGCGCCACTATATCGAGGACGAGAACCCCGCGCAGCGCGTGTTCCGAAGCTGGAAGCTTGCGTCCAAAATCGCCGACGTCTTTGACCAGTACCTGATCTATCGCCCCCGCATGATCATGGACTGGCAGCAGCGGAAATGGAATACCCGGCAGGGGAAGGCTGAAAAGTGGCAGTCCCGGCTGTGGAGAAGGCTGATCAGCCACTGGGAAACCTATTATGAGGGAATATGGCTGCACCGCGCACAATTGCAGCAGAAGCTGTGGGAGGCTTTAGATAACGGAACACTGACAACCGATCGCCTCCCTGATCGTGTTTCGGTGTTTGGGGTCTCCACCGCATCGCCGGCTTTTATTGAAACCATGGTGAAGCTCTCAAAATTCACCCGGGTCTCTTTTTACCAGCTTGCAATTGATCCTCGTGTCAAAGAGAGTGGAGACTTTAACAACCCGCTGCTGCAGTCGCTTGGAAGCGGGGGGACTCGCTTTATCTCCCAGTTGACCGCCTTCGCGCAAGCCGACAGGCAGGGAGCGGCCCCGGTGGAGTGGCAGCATGTGGATTCCAAACGGCGGGAGGGGGCTTCGGTTTTTTGCGCCATCCGGTCCGACCTCAAAAAAGACAGTCCCCTTATCGGACGCAAGCTGAATGTACCGGCCGCCGATTCGTCCATCCAGGTGCATTCGTGTCACAGTCCCATGCGTGAAGTCGAGGTGTTGTACGACCGGCTGTTGGGGATACTGAATAGCAACCCGGATCTTACTTCCAGTGATATATTGATTATGACGCCGGATATCGAAACCTATGCACCGATGGTGAAAGCCGTTTTTGAAACGCCGGACGAGGGACAGCCGGATCTCCCGTACTGTATTGCCGACCGGGGGATGGAGGGGCAATCTCCCGCCGTGGAGTCGTTCCTGAATATCCTGAGTCTTTGCGAAAGCCGTTTTAAAGTGACCGATGTGCTGGATTTGCTGGATTCCAATCCCGTCCAGGAAGCGTTTGACTTTAGCGACGAACAGCTGAATCGCCTGGAACAGTGGATCCGGGACAACCGGATCCGGTGGGGAATTGACGGGCCGTTCAAGCAGAAGATGAACGTGCCGCAAAGCGACCGGTTTACCTGGCAATCGGGACGAAATCGCATGCTGCTGGGGTATGCCATGAAACCGGTGGACGATCACCTGTATAACAGCATCTTTCCATACGAAGAGATCGCAACCTCCGAAGATGCCGATTTGGCGGGCCGGTTTTCCCGGTTCCTGCAGGAGCTGTTTGATATCGCGCGCTCGGTGGAGGAAGCAAAATCCCCCAAAGGCTGGCAGCCGGTATTGAACCGGATTCCTGGAATATTCCTTCCCGATACCAAAGAGTACTTCAGGCAAATTTCCCGGATCCGCGAGGCCGTCGGCCAGTTGACGGAATACGCCTCGCTGGCATCTTTTGAGGGATCTGTTCCCTTTTCGGTTGTGCGTTCCTGGCTGCAGGAGCGGCTGGAGGAACAGGGCACGGGCGGGGGACGCATGGGCCGGGGGGTTACGTTTAGCTCGCTGATGCCGATGAGGAGTATCCCGTTCAAGGTGATTGGCATGATCGGAATGAATGAAGGAGCTTTTCCCCGCTCGAAGATACCGATTGAGTTTGACCTGATGCACCTGGATGCGCGTCCCGGCGACCCGGTGCAGTCTGAAGAGGATCGCCATATCTTTTTGGAGAATCTTCTTTCGGCGCAGACGCACCTGTATTTCAGTTATGTGGGACAGAGTAACCGGCAGGATGCCGACTTCCCGCCGTCGACCGTCCTCCGGGAGTTCCTGGACTACCTGGAGGAACAGTACGGACTGGAGTCCGGGGATATCATGACCAGGCACCGCCTGCAGGCTTTTAGTCCCGGTTATTTTAAGGGGGCGGAGGGACTTTTTAGCTATTCCCGAACGCAGATGAGGGTCAGTCAGCTGCTTTTGGATGATCTGAATCCTCCGCCGCCTTTTATACATACGGATCTGCCGGAGCCTGGTGAGGAGTGGAAGATGCTGTCGGTCAATGATCTTGTTTCCTTTTTTCAGCAGCCGGTGAAGTACCTGCTGCAGCAGCGCCTCGGGATCTATCCCGGGGGAGAGGAGGTGCTGACCGAAGACCGCGAGCCGTTTGCTTTAGGGGGACTGGAAGGCTACCGGGTGGAGCAGGAGCTGCTGGAACGTTTTCTGAGGGAACAGCCGCTGGACACATACTACGAAAACCTGAAAGCGCGGGATATGCTGCCCGAGGGGTGGACGGGAGCGCAGGCGTACCGGCAGAAAGCAACGGAGGTCCGGGTTTTCGGCGGTGAAATACAGCGGCGGCTCGACCGGCAGCCGCTGCCGGACCCGGAAGTCAATATTAACATCGGAGAGTTCCGTATCGTGGGCAGCCTGACCAACATGTACGAGGATGCCCATATGATGTACCGGTTCGGCAAAGCACGTCCCAGGTACCTGATCGAAGGGTGGATCCGTCACCTGCTTGTTCAACGGGTGAAGCCCGCGGAGCATCCCGGACGAAGTCTGATGTTCGCCTGGGATAAGTCGTCTTTCCAGGAGTACAGCCTGTCGCCGCCGGAAGATTTTGAAGAAATACTTTCAAATTTAATGGAGCTGTACTGGCGGGGATTACAGCATCCCCTGCCGCTGTATTGCAAGTCATCGTACGCTTATGCGAAAAGCATTATCGCGGAGGGTAAAACAGAAGAACAGGGCCTCGCAAGAGCGATGGACAAATGGGAGCCGGGCTGGGGCGGGTATCCCGGAGAGGGAGAGGACCCCTACATCAAACTGGTCAACAGCCGGAAGCGGCCGTTGGGGGATGATGTTAAGCAGTTCAGGGAACTGAGTCACCGTTTTTGGGCGCCTTTTTTTAAGGCGTTAAAGCAGGGGGACTTATAGGATGAAACTACTGAACCCTTTTGAGATCACCTTTTCGGGTATCAACCTGGTAGAGGCCAGCGCCGGGACAGGCAAAACCTACAATATTACATCGCTCTATATCCGGGCGCTGATCGAGCGGGATATTTCCGTCGGGAAAATACTGGTGGTCACCTATACCGAGGCTGCAACCAAAGAATTGAAAGATCGGCTGCTGCGACGAATTCGCGCGTCGGTACGTGCGTTGAAATCGGGCGAGGTCGGGGACCCGTCGGACCAGTTTTTGAGGGATCTGCTGGCGGAGGTTTCGGAGTGCAAAAAGGCCGTGGACAAGCTCGAGCGGGCAGTCCGGATGTTTGACGAGGCTTCCGTCTATACCATCCACGGCTTCTGCTACCAGGCCCTGCAGGAGCAGGCATTCGAGAGCCGCGCCCTGTACGATGCGGAGATGGTGGGAGATGATTCGGAGCTGGTACAGGAAGCGGTGGACGACTACTGGCGGAACTGGGTGGCGGAGGTTGCGGAGCATCCCCGGAAGCGGCTGTTGCTCAAATTGTTAGTTGACAATGGATTCGGACCGGAGGCGCTGGCGAAGGAGCTGGGATCGTATGTGGGAAAGCCGCACCTGAAGGTGTTGCCCGTGGAAAACGACAGAGTTCAGATTGAGTATGAGGTGTCGCTGTGCTGGGATATATACGGGGAGCTCCGGGATATATGGTCCCGGGAACGGGAGGAACTGTTTGCTCTCCTGGATAGCGGATACCTGAGCTATTATACCGGCAACAAGCTGTCAAAGTGGTTTGACCTGATGGACGATTTCCTGGTCTCTGAGGTCCCGCCGCTCAATACGTTTACCCAGTTTTACCGGTTCCGACAGTCTTCCATCAATGAGAGTCTGAATAAAAAGGCGGTCGAGCAGGGCGTACTCCCTCCGGAACACCCGTTTTTTCAGCTGGTGGATGAATACGAGGCGGTCATCGAGACCGTGGCACAGTTCCAGGTATGGTTTCGAAAAGATCTGCTTCACTACCTGCGGCGGGAACTGGAACAAAAGAAGGAGGAGCTGCAGGTGTTGGCGTATGACGACCTGCTGCTGAGGCTGCGGAATGCGCTGGGGGACCCCGAGCGCGGGGAACGGCTGGCTGACAAGCTGCGGGAAAAATATCCCCTTGCGATGGTGGATGAATTCCAGGATACGGACCCGAACCAGTACGATATTTTCCGGCGGATCTACAGGGACTCCGACGGCTCGGCGCTTTTTATGATTGGCGATCCCAAGCAGTCGATATACAGCTTCCGGGGGGCTGACGTGTATTCCTATCTCAAGGCTCGCGGGGATGCTCCCGGGGATAACCGCTACCGGCTGGATCGCAACTTCCGGTCAACACCCGGACTTCTGCGCGGCTTTAATGTGCTATGGGGACAACAAAAAAGGCCCTTTGTAGTCGAGGACATTGCCTACCAGCAGGTAACACCGGGACGGGGGGAGGGTCAGTACGACAGGCTTTTGGAAGAGGGGCGGGAGCGTGCCCCTGTCCGCTTCCGCCTGTTGTCGGATTCCGGGGACCGGCTGCGGAAAGGGGATGCCAAAGAAAAAGTAGTCGCCGACACCGTCAGCGAAATCCGCCGGCTGCTCAGGGGCGGAGAGAAGGGGGAGATCACCATCGGGGATGCCCCCGTCAGTGCCAGGGATATCGCCGTGCTGGTGAGGAGACATGCACAGGCCGAATTGATCAGTGATGCGCTGCGGGAAGCGGGCATTAAGAGCGTGCGTCACAGCGAACAAAGTGTATTTAAAAGTGATGAGAGCGAGCAGATCGAGCAGCTGCTGAAAGCGGTGGTCGAGCCCGCAAATGAGACGCTGGTGAAGACGGCCCTGTCGCTGCCCCTGACCGGCTACACGGCCGGCGATCTGCTTGCTGTCGAAGAGGATGAGGAGCGATGGATTCAGGTGCTGACGCAGTTTTCCGACTGGCACAGAACATGGCAGGAGCGGGGTTTTGCCGCAGTGTTTCAGTCGCTGCTGGACGAGCTGGAGGTGGCGGAGCATCTGATCCGGTACCCGGACGGTGAACGGCGACTCACGAATGTACTGCATCTTGGTGAACTGCTGCAGGAAGAGTCGCAGTATCACCGGGAGGGGACACGCAGCCTGCTGCACTGGCTGTCCCGCAAACGACGGGAGAACGGCAGCAGCACGCGCGATGAAGAGCAGGTGCGGCTGGAAAGCGATGAAGACCTGCTCAAGATCGTGACCATGCACAAAAGCAAGGGATTGCAATATCCCATCGTCTTTTGTCCCTTTTTGTGGTTTGGTCCCGATATCAGGGACAACGGTCAGCCGCTGGAGTATCATCATCCCGACGATCGGAAAATCTCTTATCTGGATTTGAATGGCAAGTCGGATCCTGACCGGGCCGAGAAGCGATTTTATACCCGGCGCGAAGAGCTGGCTGAAAATATGCGTCTCGCCTATGTTGCTATGACGCGTGCCGAGCATTGCCTGTATTTGACGTGGATGTGTGCCAATGCCTCTGAGTTCTCGTCCCTGGGCTACCTCCTCCAGGACCCCGAACAGGTTGAAAACCTGTTGAAAGCCAAAGTGGGCTACGGGGAGAAGGTGGAAGGGTCGGCTGATGAGATCAACCGGGCAATTGGTAATCTCTGTGAGGAGTACCCCGACCTGTTCACCCTGCAGAGAGAGCCCGGAATGTCCGGAGGCGGGGGTGAGGGTGAGCAGCTGGAACTGCTGGCGAAGGGACCCCCCAGCCCCGTTTTGCGGGCGCGCTCGTTTGAGCGGACCGACTCCCTGGCGTCCCGCTACCGGGTCTCCAGTTTCTCTTCGCTGAGCAGCTGGATGGACGATGATCCGGACATGCCGGACTACGACCAGTTTCTGGCTGTGGACGCCGGTGAAGGAGAAATGCCGACAGCGGAGGAGCTGACGATGTTCAACTTTCCCAAAGGTCCCCAGCCCGGCACCTGCCTCCACCATATCTTTGAGGAAGTCGATTTTGTCACTCTTGACCATGTCGGCACTGCCATAGAAAACAGTTTTGCCATGCATGGCATTGACCCGCAGTGGAAGGCGGTTGCCCTGCAGATGCTTGAAACCGTAGTGCACAAGCCATTGCTTCCGGGAGGCGGGGGACTCAAACTATCGGCTTTGACGCCGTCTGAGCTGATTCCCGAGATGGAGTTTTACTATGAAAATAAGGCTATTGAGACCCGGAAGCTGCTTGCTATTATCCGCAAAGAAGATGACGGGGGTCCCCCTGCAAGAGGAGAGGCAGCCGCGGGCTTCTTGAAAGGATTTATTGACCTGACATTTCAGTATGAAGGCAAATTTTACATTCTGGATTATAAAAGCAACTACCTCGGGGATACCTACAGCGATTACGGTCAGTCTTCCCTGAGGCATGAAATGCGGGAGGCTTCATATGATTTGCAATATCACATTTACACCCTCGCCCTGCACCGGTTTTTAGCACAGAAACTATCATCCCGATATTCTTATGAAACGCACATGGGCGGCGCGTTTTATCTCTTCCTGCGGGGCATAAATGAGAAGGGCAGGGAAGGCATCTTCTACGACCGGCCGCCTGCCCGCACGATCCGGAGATTAGACCGATATATATCGGGGGGAGAAAACCAATGAGCAGAAAGCATGTCATGGACCGTTTAGCGGCGCTGCGGGAGCAGGGAGTGATTGCGGATAT
>NZ_JBEPWZ010000115.1:0-8874 GCF_041642155.1 Fodinibius sp. | reverse complement strand
TGGAAGGGATGGGGTATCCCGGGCCGGTCTTAATTACATATCCGCTGTGGATATCCTCTTTTTCTTTGACCGTTGCAGGCAGTACAAGTCCGCTTTTAGTGCGGGTTTCCAGATCCCGCGGTTTGATCAGCACACGGTCGCCGACAACAATAAATTTTTCAACAGAATTTAGATATTCTTGAATCATTCGTACTATAATTTCGTGGTGCTAATTAACTACCGTGATCAATACGTTTCGTAAGAAGCCTTTGAAAAACCAGTCCCGAAGCATCGGGAAAGGTCAAGGCCAGAGGGAGGTTGGAATCGCAGCACATAGCCAATATGTGAGAATTTCAACCGACCGATAATGCCTGCATTGGCCCAAAAAACAGTTTTGCAAAGGCTTCCGTAAGTTAACGCCTTTACTGATCAATATGAACTATCGATTTTCACTGAAAATAGCAGCTCTCAGGGGATTTATCCAATAAACCGGTTGTTGTGAGGGGAGCTCTATCTTCCCAAACACCTCCGACGGTGTTCGTTCAATCAGTGGAAAGTATTGTAAAGGCTATCAACAAGTGCAGGCGGCACCTATTGGCTTTGATAAAGGCAAAACGGAACGGCTGGGGCAGAGAAGATATGCAAAAAAGTTAGCGGGCTTATCTCAATACAAAGAAGCGTTTCACCCGTATTTTCCGGGAACGCCATATCAAGTTATTAAGCTCTTCACTTGTAATATCGGGCACTGTCGCAGGAGATGGCTCATCCCGCCTTTCCGGGATATCGACTTCTCCCATATTCAGATGGTTTAAAAAAAGCTTTAGTTGTCCCCGAAGATAATGAAAGTAGTTCTTTTCAAGTATTTTAATAATTTGAGGCCAAAGGGTCGTATTGGCGGACCATTCAATACCTAATCCTATAGCATTTGCAGGAACCTCCTCTGTCAGGCAAATATGTAAACACTCATCCAAATCGGTGGGCAGGGGCTCGTGACGCATCAGCTTAGGTCCCAATGTATTCTCATCAGAAAGAGGAAAAAAACTTTTCCACATTTGATTCGTATAGGGATGATGGTAGTAGACTTCGTAATTAGAGCTGTCTTTGCGAAGCTGTTTCATTTCTTTAATCAAAGAAAGTTGTTTGTCGCTGTCGATGATATACATATCTATTACATTTGCAACTTACGGTTTCAAAATCCCCACCTAATCTAATCTACCACTTATACAAGCCCTCAAAACAAACGCTCACGGCCATATTCCGCATTCTGCTGGCCGTATCGTCATTCCTTCGGTTTATCTAAATATTGTATAGTGCAGAATGATATTGCTTGTTCCCGATTTTGGGAACAAATTGCCAGATCATACGCGGCCCCGCCCGAAAATGAGCGAGAGGACAAATAAAACCAGGAAAATATAAAAAAGTATTTCTGCGATCCCGGCAGCGGCTCCCGCAATACCCCCGAATCCCAGGATAGCAGCAATGACAGCAATAATTAAAAAAGTAATAGTCCACCGTAACATAATAACCTCCGGTTATTTATTTTTAGCGGCAAATGCTATTAAAACCCCCGCTATTAGTACCACTGCTGAAATAATCATCGGCATCGGATCCCCCTGGCTGACAGTAACCTCGAGTCCCAAAGCGCTGATGTGTTCCGTATTATTGATGTAGTTAATACCGGTGTAGACAAGTCCGATCAAGCCAACAATTGAAATAAGATATCCCAGCTTCTTCATAATTGTGCTCCTGTTATTAGGTTTGAATATTGTAGAGACAGAGTACCCCTTTTGTTCCCAAAAGGCTATTGAACCGCAGGCATACCGCTTCCATTTGTTTTTCTTTTACCGAAGACAGCGCAAAATAAATTTTACCATGTCAGGCGTTACCTGCCCATTTTGCAGCCGTCCCATACCCGCAAGGGTTTTCCCATCTATTTGCTTTAACGCACCGTCATAAGCAATAGACATTCTATGCTCTCCGTCATCGGGCTCCCGAATATCAAGCACCATACGAGAAATAGGCTCATCGGGGATTATCCCGTCCACAACCACCAGCTTATACGCAAAATCAAGGATCGGATCACGGAAGCCCCCGCCGGTATCTATAGCCGAAAATTCAAGCGTAATATCCGCCTGTTCAAGCAACTCCAGCGTTGTATCGTCACTTGTTACCTTTTCAATGACCGCCGTAGTCTGTTGTTTCATATAAAGCCCAATATTATGAGATCCATTTTTTAAAAGAGAATGATAGATAGTCATTTGAATTCCGTAAATCAACCCCCTAAATGTCCTCACGGCAGGTCTGCGGGTTCCGTAATATATTTCTTAGCCCTCCTGATCCTGGCCTTTCGTGCCGGGACCTATTTATATCTCCGAATTCTGTACCTGTTTGTCCGTTCGTCCGGGCTGCCTATAACACCTGGCATCCGGGGGACATACAGTACAATTCTCCCGAAAGGACCGGGCCCCGTGATAAGAGAGTATAAGAAAGCATCTTAAAAATGTAATTTTAAAATTTCGGATTTAGTAAAATAGATTTTATATATCTCTATCTTTAAACAGTGACGATTTTATAAGCTCGGTAACTGGTACAACAGTTCGTGTTAGAGGACTTAGAAAAACCAGTCCCGAAGCATCGGGAAATACCTAAGCCACGATTTCAAAACCACCGTGTATATATAGCATATAGAGGATACATGGGGATGTTGAAATCACGAAAATATAGAGATGGGGCAAAACAGCAGTTTTGCACAGATCTCTGTGAATGAATCAAATAATCCGATACTAAACCTGAACACACAAGACAATATGGACCGCAAAACTTTTTTCTCTCTTACTTCAGCAGGCCTCGTAGGCAGTACCCTCCTGCACAGCACCAGGCCGGACACTCGGGATCTTACGCGCCGGCAAAAGCGATACCAGGATGGCAGGAGCCCCTGGCCCCTCTGCCTGGATACGGCCACTATTCGACCGGCCGACCTCCGGGAGAAAGTCGAAATCGCTTCCGAAGCGGGCTTCGATGCGATTGAACCCTGGGATGGAGAGCTGGAAGAATTCGAAGAAAAAGGCGGCGACCTCCGGGAGCTGGGCAATGAGATCAAAGATCACGGCTTGTTCGTGCCCAGTGTCATCGGCCTGTGGAATGCCCTGCCTCCCACGGAAGAAGAGTGGGAAGCCTCGCTCAAAGATACCCGGCGCCGGATGCGCATGGCTTCCGATATCGGCTCAGAACATATTCAGACCATTCCCAATACCGTGGGCGATAACTACGACCTGCGCTGGGTCACCGACCGCTACCGGGATATCATCGAAATAGGAATATCAGATTACAATATTAAACCCGCTCTCGTATTTGTAAAATTCTTTCCCCTCAAAACGATGGGCGAGGCTGCCGCTGTAGCGCTCAATGCAGACCACCCGGAAGCAAAGATTATCCCCGATACGTTTCACATGCACATAAGCCAGGGCGGGTTCAGCGGGTTACCGCTGCTTGACGGGACGGCCATTGCGATCTTTCAGTTTGCCGATGCTCCGGGCACTCCCGGGGTCGACCAGCTTGAGGACAAGCATCGCGTATTCCCGGGAGACGGCATACTTCCCCTCCCGGATATCTTACGCGACCTGAAAAAGACCGGCTTTCGCGGCTGTATTTCCCTGGAACTATACAACCCGAACTACTGGGAACAGGATCTTCAGGAAATTGCCGAAACAGGTCTACGTAAAACGTTAGACGTAATTGAAAAAGCGGGGGTATAGCCGAGATCATTCGTACAGCTCTTCGTCTTCAGGACCTATGGTGATGAGCTTGCGCCAGGCTTTAAAGAGCATCACGCTGGCTGCCACGGCGACGATGGTTATGAACCCAGCCAGGATCCAGCGGCCGTAGATCCAGTAGCCGGTGGCAAACAGCGCCCCGTACACCGCAACTGATCCCAGAACCATGCAGAAGATCCCCTGGGGCACCCGCCAGGCTTCATCCTTGTAGACTTGTACTTCCCTTCCCGCCTGTTCGGCGATATCCAGAACACGCTGCCAACCGGGTCCCCCGGGACGCGCTACCTCATAAAAATGCAGCAGGGTTTTCTGGGAAGTCGGACGAACCATATAGGTGACCGACACCCAGCCGATGGTGGTGATAATTACCCCGATCACGACCTGTTCCCACCCGGTCAGCTCCGGGAGCCCGGTGGAGGCATGGAAGAACTGAAAGTAGACCGCAATCACGAAGGAAATGACCATCGCCGCTATTTCGCTTCCGGCGTTAATCCGCCACCAGAACCACCGCAGGATAAACAGCAGCCCGGTCCCGGCCCCGATCTGCAGTAAAATCTGAAAACTGCCGAGCGCATCCTGCAACAGCAGGGCTAGTCCCCCTGCAACGATCATTAAAAGGACCGTAGAAATACGTCCCACCATCACCAGTTCCTTTTCTGAGCTGGCGGGATTGACAAATCGCTGGTAGAAGTCGTTAACCAGGTAGGAGGAGCCCCAGTTCAGGTGGGTCGAAATCGTCGACATATAGGCCGCAGTCAACGAAGCGACCACGAGTCCCAGCCAGCCGGTCGGAATGAAGGTAAGCATGGCGGCATAGCCCATATCGTCGCCGGCCACCGAAGCGGCATCGGGGAAGGCTTCTTTCATGGAGGCAATATCCGGGAAAACGATGATCGAGCAGAGTCCTACAATAATCCAGGGCCAGGGACGCAGGGCATAGTGGGCGGCATTGAAAAAGAAGACGGCTGCAATCGAGTTGTTTTCATCCTTGGCGGCAAACATGCGCTGGGCAATATAACCCCCTCCGCCGGGTTCCGCCCCGGGATAGTAGACGCTCCACCACTGCACCGCCAACGGGATGATAAAGACCCCCAGGGCCTGGGCGGGATCATTGAAATCAGGCAGAATATTCAGTTTTCCGACCACCTCTGCATGTTGAAACAGTCCCTCAAAACCGCCCACCTGTGGATGATTGAGCGCCACATAGGCAGCAACAATACTTCCGCCGATCGCCAGGAAAAACTGGAAAAAGTCGGTAAACAGCACCCCTTTCAGGCCGCCAAGCGTACTGTATATTACGGTCACAATGCCTCCGATCACGACCGTCTCGACCGGACTTAGTCCCATGAGCACCCCGGCAATTTTGATCGCCGCCAGTGAAACCGTTGCCATGATAACCACATTGAAGACAAACCCGAGATAGATCGCCCGAAACCCTCGCAAAAAAGCCGCCATTTTCCCGCTATAGCGCAGCTCATAAAACTCCACATCGGTCAGTACCCCCGAGCGTTTCCACAGGTGGGCGTAGACAAAAACAGTAAGCATACCGGTCAGCAGAAAGGCCCACCAGACCCAGTTCCCCGAAACCCCGTCTGTGCGAACAATATTGGCCACCAGGTTGGGGGTGTCCGTCGAAAAGGTCGTGGCCACCATGGAGATACCCAGCAGCCACCACGGCATGTTTTTGCCCGCCGCAAAATACTGCTGTGAGTTCTTGCCTGCTTGCCGGGCCACTACCAGTCCAATAATTACAGAAAAGAGCAGATAGGCTCCAATGATGGTCCAGTCAATGGGTGCAAGTTCCATAAAGCGTAGTTCGGTTAAATAATCATTTGAGGGTTAATTATTCGATGCTTTTCGGACTCAAAAACAAAGATATTTTTTAATCAAAACCAACAAGCTATTTGTACTTTTTAACAAAATCGCTGTTATAATGAACTTTAAAATGACAGAAATGTAAATAACTAATCCCCAAATGAAAGTAAAACACTTTCTTATCATTTTTTCAGCCATGGTTTTGGAAGCTTCCAGGATGATAATTCCCCTTCTGCATCGCCGGGTGGTACCTGATTCCACCCGACCCCGCCCAACAGATTGATTGTCAATAAAAAGCATCCCAAGCCTGTGAAAATATAATTTCGACTTCAATATCGATCGGGAAAGCGGGACTGGGAGCATATTTGAACAGCGGTAAGGTTGGTTTATGGCATTCCGGTCAGGATTAAACGGAGGCATGCAAAAAATACCTGTATTCTTGCTATTTACTCTTCGTCAAATCTTCAAACAACCATTTTATCCGGTAATACCGGCTTCAAAAATGGTCGTTTTTCCATTGGTATCTTAACAACCCCTCCTGCCCGGGAACAATGAAAGTGGACATTTCCATGATCCGGATTTTCGATCCTGCCCATCGAACTGACGGGCCCGCTGGTCAAAAGAACCTTGTTTTATAGCCTTAAGGACCTAAAAAAAATAATACATTCCCCTCGCTTCTCTTTTGTACATTGCCGTTAAAACATGGCATCATGGGTATAGAATGTTATTAATACAAATAACGACCGGTCATGAATAATGAAATAACCGAAGAAACGACTTTACAAGAACAGGTTGACGAGCACAAATCCGGTGTTCAACAAAAATACGGTACCTTTGGCGGGGTGTTTGTGCCTACGCTCCTTACGATACTGGGCGTGATTCTCTTCCTTCGACAGGGTTGGGTGATTGGGAATGCCGGACTGCTGGGCGGGTGGCTTATTATTACACTTGCTTTTGTCATTGTCACTTTTACCGCCCTTTCGATGTCGTGCATTACAACCAATATTCGCATCAAAGCGGGCGGAGCCTACTCCATTATTTCGCAGTCGCTGGGACTTGAAGTGGGGGGGAGTGTGGGTGTTCCTTTGTATCTGGCCCAAACATTTGCCATAACCATGTATATATTTGGTTTCAGAGAGGGGTGGCTCTATATCTTTCCCGGCCACTATGCCATACTGGTCGACTTTATAGTATTTGGAGCTTTATTCGGCATTGCATTCATGAGTGCCAAACTGGCTTTCAGGATACAATATATTATTTTGGCTGTCATTTCCGGGGCTTTAATTTCCGTCGGGATCACCGTTTTTACCGGTGCAATGGAACATAGTATCCAGTGGTGGGGAGCATTTCCCGGGACCCCGGAGAATGGTTTTGAGGGCATCAGCTTTTGGGTTGTATTCGCGGTGTTATTTCCCGCGGCTACCGGTATTATGGCGGGGGCCAATATGTCAGGAGAGCTCAAAAACCCAAAGAAGAGCATTCCCTTGGGCACCATTTCTGCTATTGTCATTAGTTATGTAATATATATGGCCTCCGGTTATTGGTTTGCGAGAGTGGCCCCGGTGGATGAGTTGGTCAGCAACTATAACGTGATGATTGATTATGCCCTTTGGGCACCGGCCGTTCTGGGCGGGTTATTAGGTGCTACTTTTTCATCGGCACTGGCATCTATTGTGGGAGCACCCCGTATTTTGCAGGCCCTGGGCGATCATCGGATTTTTCCCGGTGGAGAAATATTCTCAAAATTGTCAGAAAATGGTGAACCCCGCCATGCTATTCTCCTGACTGGAGGTATTGTGCTGGCCACCCTGCTGCTTCGCGACCTTAATACCATTGCTCCCCTCATTACGATGTTTTTTCTTATCACGTATATGATGATAAACCTGGTTGTATTTGTTGAACAATGGATGAACATGATCAGTTTTCGTCCCACCTTCAGCATCCCCAGGTTTGTGCCGTTTATAGGCACGGCCGGTTGCCTGTTCACCATGTTCATCATTAATTCCACTTTCGGTCTTATTGCTCTGGGATTTGTGGTTCTAACTTATTTGTACCTGACCAACAGAAAATTAAAAGTGCCTTATGGGGATATGAGAAGTGGTCTTTTTGTATCACTGGCCGAATGGGCAGCGAAACGCGTTTCCCTTCTGCCGGAAATAAATGAGCGGGCATGGAAAGCAAATCTGCTCGTTCCTGTCCGCAGTGCCAGGGAGCTGCGCGGCAGCTTTAGCCTCATCAGAAACCTGGTATATCCCAAAGGATCGGTGAAGCTGGTGGGACTCTCGGGAGCAGGAGATGATAGTGAACTCAGGGATTCGCTGATGGATTTTTCCATGTCTTTTAGCAGGGAAAACGTATACGCAAGATGGAGTGTCATAGATTCCGATAATTTTGAAGAAGCCATATTAAACTCACTTCAAACATTACAGGGTACATTTTTCAGGCCCAATATTATCTTCCTGAGGTTGCCGAATCATAAAAGTTATGATGAGGAAATTCATTCTATCATCAACCAGGCAAGGTTAAATAACATGGGGATCCAGCTTTATGTAGAAGACACGATAGCACAACTTGGCCGGAGCTCATCGGTGAATGTGTGGATGCGCGAAAGAAGTCCTGGCTGGGATTTGAGTATGGAACTTGGAAATATAGACTTGGCTTTGCTTACAGCTTATAAATTAAAAATGAACTGGAATGCCAGCATGAGACTGATAACAGTTGTGGATGAATCGCAGGTAGAACAGGCCTACAACTACCTTGAAAACCTGTTGGATGCCGCCCGCCTCCCGGACGTACAACCGCATGTTGAGATTGGCACGTTTAAAGAGGCCATCCAAAATGCTCCACAGGCAGATGTAGATCTTATGGGATTGCCCCAGGATCCCGATCTGGACGAACTCCGTTTATTCGTAGAGCGTACCCAGTCGGCCTGTGTTTTTGTGGCCGATTCCGGCAATGAAAATATCCTGGCCTGACAGACCTCCTCCCGGAAAATTAAAAGGCCGCCGGAGATCAAAACTGGTATGCCAACGCCCCGGCCCGGAGGGGATACGCCTCATTTATTTATAAAGCGGGAAACTGGTGATAAATTTTAACTCCGCAAAAAAAGGAGTGAAAGAACCAAATAAAATTCCCCATTCCCACATTCCTAATTCCCACATTCGTAATTTTTAATTTATAATTTATAATTTATAATTTATAAATCCTGCCCACTCAGTCCCGCATCAACTTTTTATACTGCACGCGTTCGGGATGATACCTGGAGCCGAGTCGTTGTTCACGATTTTCTTCATATTCCGAATAGTTT
>NZ_JBEPWZ010000114.1:0-8901 GCF_041642155.1 Fodinibius sp. | reverse complement strand
AAAATTTATCACTCTGTTAACTGTAGGAGGCAAATACTGCCAATCGATGATTCCTGTCTTGTTGTGATAGAAGATAAATATGTGACCAGATCCACTCTTACAATAATGAAAAGATATGTCACAGAAACAGCCTCCTGCCGCTTTGACCAGCGGTCAATGACAATTTTTCCAATCTTCTCGTCATCTCCTGAAAAAACCGCAGTTCTTCGCTGGCTGAATGTCAGTCTCGTTCCCTGATACACGCCTTGGCACGGCTGTTGCTTCTTTAAGAGTGAGTTTGATTCAACCAAATAACTTTTTTAATAAAGACTTAAGGAGGTATTTATTATGACACTCATGAGATATAACCGATCGAATGACGACCTGATGTCGAAACGGTTTTCCGATATCATGGACGAGTTCTTCAATGAAGCCGTAAGTACGCGGCGCAACAACTTTACGCCCAGCATTGATATTTCGGAAACGGATGATAAGTTCCTTATTTCCGCCGAACTGCCGGGTATGAAAAAAGAGGACATCAACATTGATCTTGAAAACGGCCGGTTGACGATCAGCGGTGAGCGCAGCTTCAAAAAAGAGGAAGAAGGCAAAAAGTTTCACCGCGTGGAAACACGATACGGCTCCTTCAACCGTTCGTTTCAACTGCCGGATAACGTAGATGAAGAGAGTATCGAGGCTTCATATGAAGACGGTTTGCTGAACATCAGTGTCGAGAAGGATGAAGACAAGGTGAAAAAACAAATTGAAATCAGTTAACGCGGTATTTGAACCTTGAATCCCTAAGACGGAAGCTCCTGTGATGGGGAGTTTCCGTTTTTAATTTAACTTAACGAAACTCGTTTTTCGGCTGGTTTCCAAATAGGTTCTCCGTTTCCATAAGACCTGTAACCATTGGTTTGGCAGGAACGCTGACTGGAGTTGACTCCCGTTAGCCCGCTATGAAGGCAGTTAATCGCACAACAGTATAAAAGAAGGTTTTGTAAACCGGGGTTTTTGTTCAGGTCCGGGTTCAGAAGGGTTGAGGCCGTAACAAACGCCCATATACACCGCCCATATACAAGGAGTGTAACCGACCCGAATGCCGACATGGGACAAAAGGGCGATTTTACAACGTCTTCTATAAACAAGTTGCGATAATCATACAATAATAACTCTCAAAAACGGTTTATTGAACTATCAGAACTTATAAAATTTTTTAATTTTACTTTAAAATGGTGTTGATATGAAAAATGTACGTTCGTCTTACCTACTTTGGGCCTTGGTGGCGATACTGCTTGTAGCTTTCTACACGATCGATCTCGATTCGGGCCAGGCATCTGTGTTTACGATGCCGGACTTCAGTCCCACTACCGAGGTTGAAGAAGCCGACCAGCAAGCCGTCCCCAGCCTCAAGGATCTTAATGATGCAATTGTTAATATAGCCCAGGAAGCCAGTCCCACGGTCGTCACCGTTACAGTGACCAAAACAATAGAGCGACAAAATCCGCTCATGCGCTTTTTTGGCAATCCGCAGGGAGAGCCTGAACGCTATCAGCGGCAGGGACTCGGTTCCGGGGTGATCGTCTCACAGGACGGCTATATCCTGACTAATAACCACGTTGTGGCCAATGCCGACGAGGTCGAAATCCAGTTTTACAACGATGAAAGGACCACCGCCGAGGTGGTGGGGACCGATCCACAGACCGATATTGCGGTGCTGAAAGTGGACACCGACGATCTAAATGTCATCCAGCTGGGAAACAGCGAGCAAAGCCGCGTGGGCGAAATGGTCCTCGCTATCGGCAGCCCTCTTCAAGCTGATCTGGCGCACTCGGTATCCAAGGGAATCGTTTCGGCAAAAAACCGAAACATCGGTATTCTCGCAGAACAGGGTGGCTACGAGAGGTTTATCCAGACCGATGCCGCTATCAATCCCGGCAATTCCGGCGGGGCGCTGGTCAATATGGATGGCGAACTTATCGGAATCAATACCGCGATAGCGTCGCGTTCCGGCGGCAATGACGGTATCGGCTTTGCGGTGCCCATTAATATCGCCAAAAGCGTCATGGAATCCATTATTGAACACGGGCGCGTAGTACGGGCCTATCTCGGTATCTCAACGGGCGGCGAAGTCGATGCCACTATGGCGAAGGCTCTGGACCTGGACAAGCCCTATGGGGTTATTGTGGGCAGTGTTTCGGAAGATGGCCCCGCTGAAGAGGCCGGGCTGCAGGAAGATGACGTCATCCAGGCCATTGACGGTGAACCGATACGAAGCTGGCCCGCCTTCCGGACAGCTATCGGGACCGCTTCGCCCGGAGATGAGGTTGAGCTGACGATCAGCCGGGATGGCGATACCCGGGATATTACCATTACTCTCGGCGAAATGCCTGAAGAGATGATGGCACAGCAAAACAGGCCGACAAATGACCAGTCGATGGACGACCAGCTCGGCTTTAGCGTTCGCGAGCTCACGTCCGATATCGCCCGGCAGCTGCAGCTCGATCCGGGACAACAGGGCGTCGTCGTCACGGAAGTTACCGACGGAAGCGCGGCCCAGCGACAGGGGCTTCAGCGAGGCGATGTAATCACAGAAGTCGGCCGCAATAATCCCGTATCCTCCGTTGCAGAGTTCCGAGAGGCGATCAGCGAAATCGCCGAGGAAGAGGACGGGGTTGTCCTATTGCGCATATTGCGGCAAGGCAATAGGCAATATATCGCTTTTGAACTCTGATACGCTTGAATAACTGTAGCTAATCATGCAAAACAAAAGCCCCTTCGAATGAACATTCGGAGGGGCTTTTTATTGACGCACAGAACTCCGCCTATTTGATAGGACAAGTGAAATTATGACACTGTATTGATGGTAGGTATTGTTTTTGCATATCTATTACTTGAAAAAGCAGTTGAATATACGATTAATTGTTACCTATTTGTTACTTGTATGATATTAAATGTTCGCTAAGTAACTGATATTTAACAAGTTACAGCAAACAAAATGGAATATAAAAACTATTACGACATACTGGGCGTTTCAAAGAACGCTTCGCAGGATGAAATCAAAAAAGCCTACCGGAAGAAGGCTGCCAAATTTCATCCGGACAAAAACCCCGATGATGATTCTGCCGAAGACAAATTCAAGGAGGTCGGGGAAGCCTATGAAGTGCTGAGCGATCCGGAGAAACGCGATCTCTACGATAAAGTGGGCAAAGACTGGAAAAAATACCAGCGGGCCGGCGGCAATGGCGGGGGCGGTTTCGACTGGTCACAATATGCCCGGCAGCAACAGCAGCAGGGCCAGGGCTTCGGGGGCGGAAGAGGGCAATCATACCGGATCAATATGGATGACTTTTTTGACGGCGAAACTTCCCCCGGGGGGGGCAGCCCGTTTTCCAGCTTTTTTGAAACCCTGTTCGGGGGGGGAGGCAGCCCGTTCGGGCAAACCCAGGCCCGCGGTCAACAGCAGCGAACCGCTCGCTCGTCCCGCCGCCCCCAGAAGAAAAAGACGGCCAGGGATATCAAGGCAGAGGTCACCATATCACTGCAGGAAGCTTATGAGGGGACCTCCCGAACCCTGCGGGTGGGGGATGAAAAGATGAAAGTTAAAATCCCGGCCGGCATCAGCGACGGGCAGCGTCTCAAGCTTAAAGGAAAAGGAGCTTCCCGGGACCGGCGGGGCGGTGCGCGCGGCGACCTGTACCTGACCGTTCGCATAACCATGCCGGAGGGCTATGAACGAAAAGGCGATAACCTGTATATCGATCATCCGGTGGACCTGTACACGGCCGTGCTCGGTGGAGAGACAGTAGTGCAGACCCTGGGCGGAAAAGCTAAAATTAAGATTCCGGCCGGTACCTCGGGCGGCAGGCAATTTCGCCTGAATGGATTGGGCATGCCTACATTTAAATCGCCTTCCCAAAAAGGGGACCTGCTGGTTCGCCTGCAAATACAGGTGCCTGAAAAATTATCGGCTGAAGAGAAAAAATTATTTGAGCAGTTGGCCCAGCAGGATTAAATATAAATAATCACCTTCCTCCACATTTTCATGTAAGTCAGCAGTTGTAACAGACTGCTAACCATTGGATGAAGAAAGTGGATGATATATTTATTCATTCATATTTACATACAGCGAAGCCAGCATCGCCAGTCCAAATAAGATGCCGGTCCACAAATCTACCGTATAGGCCGAAACTTCGATACCCGTCCACAGCTCGACTAAAAACTTGATATAGGAATTAGGCATATCGCTGTAGCCCAGCTCCCGCCGCACCTGCCAGTGCCAGTCGGTACTCGGACAGTATCCGAATCCATACCATATTCCCAGGATAAACCATGAAAAAGCGGTAGCTGCCAGCGTTAAAAGATTCCAGCGACGCGTGCGCTTCCAGATCCACCCAAAAAGGTTGAACAGGATCAACACCGTGTGAAAGACAATAAAAGCAACATTTAAAATTTCGTACATGATAAATAACATAATACTGCATGAGCCGGTTAGGGGTAAAGCCCTTGCTGCCCCTCCTTTTTTAGCATGTATAATCCACCCGTTTCAGAGTGCATCACCAAGCAGCACAAAGGAAACACAAAATTATTCGAAGGATCCCCTTGTAGCTCTCCGGGCCATCTCTGCGGTTCTTTGTAAAATAACCTTCGGGGTTTCGTATATGTTAAAAGTAACAGGTAAGAGACCTTTGCAAAACCCTTGTTTTTCAAAGCCCTCAGGTAAATGTATAAGTGATAATTCCAGATGAAACGTTGATCACCGACTTTTACTTGTAATCAAATATAAAAGCATTTACCATCCAATCTGGGCATTAAAACTATCAAATAATCTGTTATATGTATATATGAAACATATTCTTTTTCTTTTTACGCTTCTGTTTACGCTTTCTGCCACCCATCTTGACGGCAACAGGTGGGGAAAGACCGGTCATCGCATCACCGGCGAAGTTGCCGCGGATTATGTAAATAAGGATGCCCGAACGGCCGTGAAGAACATCCTCGGCTTCGAATCCATGGCTATCGCCAGCACCTGGATGGATAAGATACGATCAGACGGCCGCTACGATTATACCCATGATTGGCACTGGGTGACCATTCCCGGTGGAAAGAGCTATGAAGAAACGGAAAAAAATCCCAATGGAGATCTGATTCAGGCCCTGCAAACCATCATTGAGGACCTTAAAGAGGGACAGCTGTCCGATGAAGAAGAAACGGAAAAACTAAAAATGCTCATTCACCTGGTCGGCGACCTCCATCAGCCGATGCATGTCGGAACGGGCAAGGACCGCGGCGGCAACGACAGGCGGGTCGAGTGGTTTTACGAGCCCTCTAATCTCCATCGCGTGTGGGATTCGGAGATGATCGACGAGACCAAATTAAGCTACACGGAATTTTCAGAGGCGATCAATCATCCCACGAAAGAACAGCTCAACAAGTGGCAGCAAGGTGAAGTGCTGGATTGGGCCTACGAGACGATGGAGTTGCGGGAAGACGTTTATGACCTGCCCGGCGACCGGCAGCTCGGTTATCGCTACCAGTATGTCCATCGTCCGACCATCGACCGGCAGCTGCTAAAAGCAGGCGTTCGGCTGGCCTACCTGCTTAACCAGATTTACGGGTAGTTTATCAAACGCCCTGTACAGGTAAGCAGCATGACAGGAGGGGGACAGCTGCTCATGTAACTCGGGGGAGCAACCAGGTCATGCCCGGCCTCCCCTTGATTAAAACAGAACTGCAGGAATGACTGGCAGCTCTACATCACCTCATATGATTAAGATACGTCTTCCCTGCCTGAAAAGAGCATTTCTCCCTTAAATATGATTTTAATTTATAGCAAACCAGGAAACGACCGTCAGCTGAAAACCTCCTCCATCACATCTTGATGGATACTCATTGCATCCTCTCCCCACAGCACAAAGCGTATGAGTTTCACCGACTGCAGCTGGGGAATTTCGTTTTTAATCGTTGTAAAAGCCACTTTTGCAGCATCCCGGGGCGGGTAGCCAAAGGCACCGGTTGAGATCGCGGGAAAAGCGATGCGCTCTATACCGTGGTCCTCCGCAACCTTGAGGGCATTTTTATAACAAAAACCGAGCAGTTTATCCTCCGGCTTATCCCGACCGTAGACTGGTCCCAGGCAATGAATGATATATTCATTGGGCAGATTATGCCCGCCCGAAATCACGGCCTCTCCCGGCTTTATCGGGGCCATGGAACGCGTTTCTTCGGTGAGTTCAGGTCCCGCCGCCCGGTGAATGGCCCCGGCTACCCCTCCACCGGTACGGAGCTGGGCATTGGCCGCATTCACCACCGCATCCACATCCTTCTGGTTGGCGATATCGCCACGCTTGAGTTCCAGTCGTACCTCATCCAATTGTGTTTCTTTCATAATGTGTCTCTCCTTTTTTTGAAATTCCATGAGATTGTTACAACAAAAAAAAAACAGCTTGAATAATTCTCAAATACTGCTTGCTTATAATAAGAATTTATAAAATTAATCAGTGTGACGCTGATTTCTCCGATTGCTATGTACGTGTGATAAACAGCAATTCCGGATGCAAAACCACCTACACATTCGACAAAAAAGCATCTGAGCTCTCTTCTTTCTCCTTGCTGGTGTAACCCGCCGGGGCTTCTTTCTGTTCGCCGTCACTTCATTCACTGAAGAAAAGGCACGACTGCGACATCTTTTTGGGCAGCTGTGCTGCCCTTTTGATACAACCCGGTTCCCACGATGTCAAATTGGAAAATTTCGGCCCGGCAGCCTGTAAAATCGGCAGTTTACCGGTTTCGGTACGATATTGGCAACTATTATTAACAGAACATTAAAACAAAATGATGATTTTAATCTTCAACGATTATGAATTTAGATAAATTCACGCTTAAAGCCCAGAAGGCCGTGCAGGCAGCGGTTGACGTGGCCTCCGGCAACAACCACCAGGCGGTGGCCCCGGCCCATATTCTTATGGCCCTGCTTACGGAAACCGACAATGTGGTCCACACCATCCTCAATAAAGTGGGGGTGCGGGTGCCACAGCTGAAATCGGAGCTGGAAGAGCGCATCGACAAGCTTCCCGTTGTCAAGGGTGCCTCCGTTTCCGGGCAGTATCTTGCAAATGATTCCAAGGAATTGTTTGATCACGCCCAATCGTCCGCAAATGAAATGGGGGACGAGTATATCAGCTCGGAGCATATTCTTATCGGAATGCTGGAAACCCAAAGCGAAGCGGGACGTCTCCTGAAACAACACGGCGTAACCAAGGACAATGTCCTGCAGGTCATGCAGGATGTCCGCGGTTCGCAAAAGGTAGATGATCCCAATGCGGAAAGCCGCTATAACGCCCTTAAAAAATATGCGCGCGACCTCAATGAAGAGGCTGAAAAGAATAAGCTTGACCCGGTTATCGGGCGCGACCAGGAGATCCGGCGCGTCATGCAGATTCTCTCCCGGCGAACCAAAAATAATCCCGTGTTAATCGGGGAGGCCGGCGTGGGCAAGACCGCCATTGCAGAAGGTATGGCCCTGCGCATCAACCGCGGCGATGTGCCCGAGGGACTGAAGTCCAAGCGTATTGTAGCCCTTGATATGGGGGCCCTGATGGCGGGAACCAAGTTCCGGGGCGAGTTTGAAGAACGCCTCAAAGCGGTTGTTAACGAAGTGCAGGACTCAGAGGGAGAAATTATTCTCTTTATTGATGAGATTCATACGCTGGTGGGAGCCGGAGCTTCGGAAGGCTCCATGGATGCCGCCAATATCCTGAAACCCTCGCTGGCCCGCGGTGAGCTTCACGCCATCGGTGCCACGACCCTCGATGAGTATCGCAAGTATATCGAAAAGGACCGTGCCCTCGAGCGACGCATGCAGAAAGTGCTCATCAATGAACCCAGCGTGGAGGATACGGTTTCGATTTTGCGCGGACTCCAGGAGCGCTATGAGCTCCATCACGGGGTAAAAATCCGGGACGAAGCCCTGGTGGCCGCCGCGGAACTCTCGCACCGGTACATCAGCGAGCGATTTCTGCCCGACAAGGCGATTGACCTGATTGACGAGGCCGCATCGCGGCTGCGGCTGGAGATCGATTCCATGCCGGAAGAACTGGACCAGGTGGAGCGGCAAATACGCCAGCTGGAAATCGAGCGCGAAGGCCTGAAGCGGGAGCAAAACGAGGAAAAAATTGAAAACATTGAAAAAGAACTGGCCGATCTCGAGGAAAAACGGTCGACCATGCGCAACCAGTGGGATACCGAGCGGGACCTGATCAAGAAAACGCGTGATCTCAAGCAGGCCATAGAGACCTCCCGCAACGAGGCCGAAAAGGCCGAGCGAGAAGGAAAATATGAGAAGGTGGCCGAGCTGCGATACGGCACGATCAACCAGCTGGAGAAAGACCTCGAAGAGACCAAGGAACAGCTGGAGGAAGTGCAGGAGGGCCGTGCCATGCTGAAAGAAGAGGTCGAGTACGAGGATATTGCCGATATTGTATCGCGGTGGACCGGCATCCCGGTTCGCAAGATGCTGCAGAGCGAACGGGAGAAACTGGTTCATCTCGAGGAGGAGCTGCATAAACGAGTAGTGGGACAGGATCCCGCCGTTGAAACAGTATCGAATGCCGTGCGGCGTTCGCGCGCCGGCCTGCAGGATGCCCAGCGTCCCATCGGGTCGTTCTTCTTCCTGGGTTCTACCGGAGTCGGTAAAACCGAACTTGCCCGGTCGCTGGCCAACTTCCTCTTTAATGATGAGGATGCGATGATCCGCATTGACATGAGTGAATACATGGAGCGGCACAGCGTAAGCCGCCTGGTGGGGGCCCCTCCGGGCTACGTGGGTTATGACGAAGGGGGACAGCTTACCGAGGCGGTGCGACGCAAGCCGTACTCGGTCATTCTCCTGGATGAAATCGAAAAAGCGCATGCCGACGTATT
>NZ_JBEPWZ010000113.1:0-8967 GCF_041642155.1 Fodinibius sp. | reverse complement strand
TTCGGGACCTGCTGGAGAATGAGCCGGAGCGCAGCTGGGGAGGGATGACGACGACGCTTCCCGCCGGACAGGAGGATCTCACGCAGAATAACATTGAATTCCTGGAGTTTTGGGTGCAGTCGGTCCTGCCCGGGGGACGTGCACCGACGGTGCAGGATCTGGAGGATTATGAGGGGAAAATTTATATCGATGTCGGGGTTGTTTCCGAAGATGTAGTCCCGAATTTCAAGACCAACACTGAGGATGGGTTAGTCCGCCGGCCCGATGACCTGCAGCAGGACAATTTAAGCAACGATCCCCGTTCATATCTCCCGGTTCCGCCTCCCGCACCGGAGGGACAGTTTTCCAACGAGACCCGGGAACTGGAAGATGTAGGGCTGGATGGAGCTCCCAACACCGAAGGATTTGACAATAAAAACGAGCAGGCGCTTTTTTCTGATTTTATCAATGCTATGAATGCGGCTTACGGGGCCGGCAGCAGTGAATTCAGTGCCATTGCGTCGGATCCCTCCAACGATGATTATGTGTATTACGGCGAGGAAAAGGTCGATGGATTGCCCCTCCATGAACGTTTTCACCGGATGCACGGGTACCACGAGGGCAATAGTCCGCCCAACACCGGCGACAAGCGTGCGGTCACGAATAAGCCGGACACGGAGGGACTCATTACACCTTCGATCGTGGAACAAAACAACGCCTATTTTCAGTACGAAGTGGACTGGAATCCCGCTGATATAGATGAAGTGCCGGTGGGGACAGAAGAGGGTTTTATTGTTGATAAAGTTGATGGTCCCAACCAGCATGACCGCTGGTACCAGGTTCGCATTCCGCTGGACGACTGGATCCGCAAGGTTGGGAACATCGAGAATTTCCAAAATGTTTCGTACATCAGGCTGTGGCTCTCGGGTTACGAAAAGCCGTTTACCCTGCGTTTTGCCACCTTCGAACTGGTCGGCAGCCAGTGGCGTATTGCCGACAATGTGGACCAGGAACAGGCGCCGATGCAGGGAGAGATGAATGTCTCTTCCGTCAATATCGAGGAAAACAGTCAGCGTCGCCCCATACCGTACCGGCAGCCGGAGGGCGCCATCCGTGCCACCAACCGGGGACGTCAGCGGCAGACTATCGCCAATGAGCAGTCAATAGCCATGGGTATCCGGAATTTGGGGCCCGGGGAATTAAAAATGATGAAACGGGTGTACCCCGGGGGACTGAATATGATTCACTATTCCAACGTGCGGATGTATGTGCATGGTGAGGGATATGACCATCGCGGAGATGCGGAGCTGGTCGTACGCTATGGAACCGACCTTACCAACAGCTACTATGAATATCGTCAGCCCATATCGCCGTCGGATCCGGATTATCCGTATAGCCAGAAACCGTCGAGCGAGTTAAGCAGCGGTGAGTTATACGAGGAAGCCGAGCAGGTTTGGCTGTACGACGAAAACAGCATGAACATATTGCTTCGGGCTTTCAACGAGCTCAAACAGCTGCGCAATCAGCAGGGAGACAATCCTTCCGAGTTGTATGAGCGTTCGGATCTTCTTGAAGAAGCCCCCCCCGGAGCGGTGATCGCTGTAAAAGGCAATCCCTCCCTGGACCGGGTCGGTGAAATTGGGATCGGCATACAAAACCCGTTTGATCCGCAAAAGCCGGGCAATGGAGGCGTGTCTTCCCTGGACGGGCAGTTCTGGGTTAACGAGTTGCGCGTTTCGGGCTTTGATAACCGGTCGGGCTGGGCGGCGAATGCCAAAGCGACTATAGAATTGGCCGATTTTGCCTCCTTCAACGCTAATCTGAATCGTGAGACCGACGGATTCGGCGCCCTGAATTCAAGACTGGGTCAGCGCAGACTATCCGACGTGATAGCGTATGATCTCAATTCGACCGTCAACATGCATAAATTCATCCCCAACCGTTACGGATGGAATATTCCCGTCACATTATCCACCCGTCAATCCAATTCGACGCCGCGTTATCTGCCCAATCAGGGAGATGTAGGATTGGAAGATTTTAAAAATGCCGTATATGCCCGCTCTGATCTCAGTGACGTACAAAAAGAGCGGTTGATTGAAGAGCAGCTGTTAGAGAGTCAGACGGATGTTGAAAGCTATTCGGTGAATATTTCAAATGTTACGAAAACACGCTCTCAATCCAGACTCGCACAATATACGCTGGACAAAACGACACTCAACTATATTTATAACACCACCGAACGAAGAAACCCGCAGTATTCCCGGCAGGATAACTGGAATTACAGCGGTTCACTTCGGTATAACCTGAATTTTCAAAGCACCCGGCTTGTTCGTCCCTTCGATTTCCTGGGAGATCTGCCCCTGCTGCACCCGCTGGCAGGACTAAAACTGGGGTATACGCCCGCTTCTATTACCGCTTCTGTGGGCATTGACCGGGAATATAACGAACAGTTGCGGAGGACCTCAGCCCGACAGTCTGACAACCTGTTACAGCAGTCCCACAGCTTTACCTATGATACGGAATTCGGCCTCGGCTATAACCTTACGCCAGCGATCAAGACCTCGTTCCAGACGCGTTCCGTTTTCGATCTCTCCCGCTCGGGCATTGACCGAAGTGCTATAGATCCTGCCGGCGATGTCGGCCGATACGAGGTGCGCCCGAGCTTACTCGTACTGGAGGAACTGGTACTCGATACGTTAACTTCGCGCAGAAGCAACTACCAGGAGGCCTATACAGCCGGGTGGCAGCCCGACTTTAACGCCATTGAGGCCATAAGCTGGGCCAGCTATTCAGCCAACTACGGCGGCGGATACCAGTGGAGAAATAGTCCCCTGGGATCGGAGCTGGGCGCCAATTTATCCAACAACGTATCGTTGGATCAGTCGCTTGACCTGGACCTGCAAGCGCTGCTGGAGCGGATACCGTGGTATCGCAGTCTGAGGGAAGATAACAGCGCCTATCGAGCTCGGAGGGACGCGGCGGCGGATACCTCTGACTCAGAAAGAAACAGGGAACTGCAGGGCTTTGCGCGAAAGGGAATCCAGGCCCTGCTCAGCATCCAATCGCTTGATATATCATTCAATGTTTCCAAAAGTTCGATGCAGAGTGGTTATTCCGGGGGATCCCGCTTTTTCCACATGTTTAACAGCGGGGGAAACCGGTTTTCGCCGCCCTTTTCATACCGGACCGGCTTTACCGATGAAATTGGTTTTTCTAAGCTTATCGACAATCCCGGCGAGAACAGCGTACAGCTGCCTTCGAATCGGAATTTGTCGGATGACTTAACGGTGGGGACTCAATTCCGTCCCTTTGAAAATCTGACGATTGATCTCACCTGGAACACGCAGTGGAATAAGACCAACACCGAATCAATAACGCTTGACCCGGATGAGAGCTTCAACGCGGTACGCACAGAGAGCGGTCGGATCAGTTCCAGTATCTGGGCTTTTGGCGGTGGGTACGGCTCCTTTTTTCGCAAACAACTGCAGACGGCTTTTGCCGATATCAATGCCCGGAGTAACATAATATCCGATTCCACCGGCAACCGGGATGGACGCTCGGTATTGGGCAAGGAATCTCTCCAGGAGGACTTCCGTGAGTCCTATCTGGGAGTCGGTACCGGTACGGTGGGCAGTCGAAACGTTACGCCCTTTCCGCTGCCCGGGTGGCGTGTCACATGGACGGGCCTGGAATCCTTTTTTCCTTTTGTGGGCGATCTGATGACAAGAGCTTCCGTTACCCATAACTATAGGGGATTATACCGGCTGGGCTGGGTTTTTAATGCAAACCGGGATTTGTTGCCCGATATCTCACTGGGAAATTATACGGTCCGGAACGGGCGTCCCGCCTACGAGGCAAACACCATCAATATCGAGAAGAGATTCAGTCCCCTGCTGGGATTAAACATTACCTGGGATTCGAACCTGCGTTCCAACCTGCAATACGAATACAGCAAGATAGCCAGCCTGGCGTTGTCGAACTCCACCGTCATAGAACGCCTCTCGCGGGGACTGAGGTTTACCTTTGCATATACGGTCCGCGATTTTAAGGTTCCTTTCTTTCCGCGCATAGAAAATGCAGTCGACTTTACACTCAACGGCAGTTTTATCGAGGATGAGGAAAAGAAATATGTCCTTGATTCGGATATAGGAAGTATTCTTGAGGGAGGAAGCGGGAGCGGGCAGGATGCCAACCAGTACGATTACTCCCGCAGCTTTACCGGGGGACAATCACGGATCAATGGCTCGGCAGTGGTGGGTTATCAATTTTCCCAGACGATCCATGCGAATTTTGAATATGCCTATAACCGGTTGATCCCGAAATCCTCCAATATCTATGCCCGCACCGACCACGACATTCGCTTTAACATCGTGGTGTCCATTCGCTCTGACTAAAAGAAGGAGCTTTTTCGGCTGTTTCCCGTGAGAAATATATAACCGAGGCCTGCAAAGGCAAGCAGCAGCAACCCAATAGGCAGCCAATCCCCGAAACGGGCATAAAGCGTCCGGGAGGTAAGCACCGGCACATCATAGCGAAAAGCGGTGGTTTCTCCGTACATTGTTTTCACTTTTGCGAATCCTTCGGAATCAATAATGCCGGAAATACCGTTATTGGCGCTACGCACGATCCAGCGATCGAACTCAATGGCGCGCAACCGGGCATAGGCAAAATGCTGGGCATGTCCGCTGGTGTTACCCCACCAGCCGTCGTTGGTGATGATGGTCAGGTACCCGGCCCCCTGTTGCACAAACGTGCGTATCCAGCTGGGATAGACTGAATCATAACAGATGAGGGCCGGGGTTTTGGTATTCTTCACGGTGAACTGGTTGGCTTCCCGGCCTTTTCCGTATCCCTGGATGCGACTCCAGTTCACCCACCCGAAGACGTCAACTTTATTTAGGAAATGTACAAAAGGGATGCGTTCAACAATGGGAACGAGGTTGTGCTTGCGGTAAACCTGTATGGATTGATCGGGTTGAAAATGTAAAGCGGCATTAAACGGCAGATAAGGACGGTTTTGAGAATCGTGGTAGGACAGGGCAGGTGCCTCATCGGGCTTATAAAATTCAAAATATGTTGAGCCCGTAAGAAGCGTAGCATCCCAATCCCGGGCTTTCTGGGAGAGCAATCGTTTGGTGTTGCCGGGCTCTTCGCCGAAGTGATCGAGGTTGGAAATATCCGACTGAACGGCATTTTCCGGCCAGGCGACCAGATCGGTATCCTGGGTACGGAGGGAATCGCTGAGCAGGAGCAGGTGATCGGTTGCCCTGCCAGCGGTGGCAAAGCCGCCAAAGCGTTCATACGAGTCAAAATTGGGCTGTACGACCACCACCTCGTGAATGGCTTCCGTCTCCGGATCGGCTGAGGGGCCCATCCAGAGCATGGCAAGGGATAGCAGGGGAAAGGCCAAAAAAAGGGTGCCGAGCGGAATGAGGGTACGGCGGCTTGTATGGTTAATCGCCTGGTAAGCCAAACCGGCCGTGAACAATACCCAGAGAGAAACGCCCCAGAAGCCGGTCAGGGAAATATACTGGATGAGCTGGGGGACATTAGCCCAGGCGTTGGCTGCTGTCAGCCACGGCCAGGCGAGGTCCCAGTGATGATGAAGGTATTCGAAAGTGATCCAGCAGGCGGCCTGAAGCAGGGCGGTGAGCCAGGGAGAAAGGTCAGAGCGCTGACAATGGTATTGCGCTATCACCGGGAGGGTCATCACGGCAGCGTTAGCCAGGATGGCGGCCATCCCGCCGGCCAAGGTAGCCAGCATCAGCCAGTAGGTGGCAATAAGGTTCCAGAGAAGAAAACCGGGATACGTCCAATAGGCCGCCTCGCGAGCCGATGACGAGAGGTCGATGATCCGGAAGATACACAGAAACGCCGGAAAGACCAGGAAAGGCAGGGGAAAAGGGGGATAGCTCAGCCCGAGCAGAAGACCCGCTGCAAGGGTTAACATCCATTTAGTGTTCCAAAAGCTATCTAAGGTGCGTTTCATTCGCTGTAGCCTTTTGGGGCAATGATAACAACTATTTCCCCCTTTATTTCATCTCTCAATTCAAACCGGTCACAGACTGATTTCAGCGGACCGCGGACGATCTCCTCAAACTTCTTGGTGAGTTCGCGGCATACCGCCGTTATCCGTTGGTCCCCCATATAGGCTCGCAGCTCGTTGAGGAGCTTTTGAAGGCGGTAGGGACTTTCGTAGAGTACGACGGATCGATCCTCTTCAACCAGTTGTTTGAGCCGTTTTTGGCGACCCTTCTTCTGCGGTAAGAATCCTTCAAACACATATTTGTCGCAGGGAAGTCCGCTGGCCACCAGGGCCGTGGTGGCGGCATCGGGACCCGGAACAACCGTGACCGTATGTCCCCCCCGGTGGGCCGCCCGAACGGCCAAAAATCCGGGATCTGAAATACCCGGCGTCCCGGCGTCCGAAATGATAGCGACATTCTGACGGGCATCCAGAATATTCATGATATGGTTCACCTTCTGATGTTCATTGTGCTGGTGAAAAGCAAAGGTTGAGGCATTGATTCCCAGGTGATTGAGCAACACCCCTGAGGTTCGCGTGTCTTCGCAGGCAATATAGTCTACAGCCTCAAGCACGTCAGCCGCCCGCGCTGAGATATCTTTTAAGTTTCCGATAGGGGTTGCAACAATGTAAAGCGTACTCAAAGTCGAATATTGAATTTAGATTAAAAATAAGGGCCGGCTATACAAACCGCTCCGGAGATTTACGCGGTATATATTAATAAATTATGACGGAGGTTGTTATTCCAAAATTGAAAAAGATTAATTAAATCGCATCTCCCGTATCCTGTGGTTAAGCCTGCCGGCCACCGATGAATAACGGGGGCCGCCTCGCGGGTAATCCATTAACGGATGTAGGTAAATAGGGCTGCCAGGCTGCAAATAAGTACCAATCTGTGGATGAACTTTAATGGTAAAAAGGCTATACTAAGCTGCCCCGATGCAGAATAAAAACAGCCGTTAACATAGTTGAATGGAGCCAGTATTATGACAGATTTTAATCCCTCAGGTATTAATCATATAACGATTCGCGTGAATGATATTGAGCGTGCCGAAGAATTCTATGGTGATGTTTTAGGATTTGAGCTCGTACGAAAAATGGGTAAAAGTATGGCCGTCTATCGTGTAGGCGGCAAGGATACACTGGTGCTGGTAGAGGCAGAAACAAGTTATGATCCTTCATCGCGGGATTACCGGGTCGATCATTTCGGATTCTTTTTGGATTCTGAAGAAGAGGTTGATGAGATGGCAGAGTACCTCCGTCAGAAGGAAGTGACGGTTCTCAGCGGACCTGCGAACAGGAAGCGGGGACGGTTTGTATTTGCGTCCGACCCCGACGGTAATATGATTGAGTTTTTCTACGAAGAGGATGACGAGTAGGCTATATTCATCCCGAATTTGTATGTTATCCCCCATCCTGACAGTCTGAACCATTTTACAGGAAGGGGAGGACAACCTACGTAACTTTGTCAGCAGATAAAGTGGGCTGACTTGATGGCATGTTATTTGCATATTTCCATCCCAAGGAAAGAAACGGTGTTTAACAGATAGAATTATTGATAAACAAATGAGTGATACAAACGAAAAAGAAATAAAAGAACCGTCGGTCGAAGAACCAGAAAAGCGGTCGGCCGAAGAAGAAAAGGAAAGGGTCAGCCGTTACGAAGATTTAGGAGAAGAAGAACTCCGGGAGGTGCTGGCTGAGAAAGAGCAAAAAATAGAAGTGCTTGAAGAGGATCTTTCCGAAGCTAAAAATATGCATCTTCGAAAGGCCGCGGAATTAGAGAATTATCGCAAACGGGTGCAACGCGAGCGTTCTCAGCTGTATGAGACTGCGAAAGCCAATGCGCTGGAAGACTTCCTGGATGTAAATGACGACCTGCAGCGGACACTCAGGGCTGCGGAGGACCTGGATGTAAATGAGACTTTTTTGGATGGCGTACTGCTGGTAGCCAATAAATTTGAAGAAATTCTAAGGAAAAACGACGTTGAACGCATTGACGAAGTGGGTGTTCCTTTTAATGTGGATTACCATGATGCCATGATGCGCCATAAGCCCGAGGATGATGATATTGACAGCGACATTGTTCTCGAGGTGGTCGAAAATGGATATCGCATGGGTGAGCGTACAATCCGCCACGCTAAAGTAATTGTAAGCGAATAATTTTTATAAGGTTAAGTAAGCTTTTTTCATGTCCAAGAAAGACTATTACGATATACTCGGTGTCAGCAAGGATGCATCGGATTCTGAGATTAAGAAGGCCTATCGAAAGCGGGCCATGAAATTTCATCCCGACCGTAATTCTGAAGACCCGGATGCGGAACGGAAGTTCAAGGAGGCCTCTGAGGCCTATGAAGTGCTTAGCGACTCCGAAAAGCGTCAGCGATACGATCAATTCGGCCATCAGGGTCTAAACGGTGGTTTCGGGGGACGTGGTGGCGCCGGGTTTGAAGATATCGGCTTCGAAGATATTTTCAGCCGGTTCAGTGATATCTTCGGTGGAGGCGATCCATTCGGGGGCGGGGGACAGTCGCGCGGCCGCCGGTCGCCGGGACAGCCCGGATCGGATATGAAGCTTCGTATCGAATTAAGTCTTGAGGAGATCGCTTTCGGAACCGAGAAGAAGCTGAAAGTAAAAAAGCAGATCAAATGCGATGCCTGCAACGGCACCGGTGCTGAAACGGAAAGTGATTTTGAAACCTGCAGTACCTGCGACGGGATGGGACAGGTACGCCAGGTGCGAAAAACGATGCTGGGACAAATGGTAAACGTGCAACCCTGTCCGGAATGCGGGGGCGAGGGACGAATTATCACTAAGAAATGTTCCAAATGCCATGGAGAAGGCCGGTACAGAGGCGAAGAGAAAGTCCAGGTACGGGTTCCGTCCGGCGTTTCGGAAGGAAATTACATCACGATGCGAGGCCAGGGCAATGCCGGTAAACGCGGTGGAGAAGCCGGCGATC
>NZ_JBEPWZ010000112.1:0-8976 GCF_041642155.1 Fodinibius sp. | reverse complement strand
CTGGAAAGTCAGGTGGCAGCTTGATTTTCCAATATATATATAAATATATATAATATAGTCGATGGTCTCCTCGCCGATTGCATACCAGGCATAGGTCAAACCGGTCGCGGCTGAGCACACATTGATAGATTATGATAGATTATATATTGAGCATCAGCGGTTGATCAGCAGTACTAAATACATGCTATGAATGAACAGGGAGCCAGGAAGCTCGTTAATCCTCCTCTTCCATGATCGACTCATTCACCTGGTTTTTAAAATCCTTCGACATCTTAAGTACCGGAACATACTGTTCCGGCACGATAACTTCCTCATTGGTCTTGGGATTCCGGGCCACGCGCTGAGCTCTCTTTACGACCTTAAACGTTCCGAATCCACGCAGCTCAATATGCTCTCCACGCTTCATAGCATCGATGACCGTCTCCATAAAACCATTAACCACTGCTTCCGTTTCCACTTTTGTTAGTCCCGTTGATGAGGCAATAACGTCAACAATATCTGCTTTAGTCATAATATACCACCTTTGAGTCCAGTATAGATTAACAATTCAGAGATTCAGAACAATGAATATACTTCCGGTTATAAGCTATACTATTTTAAATTACTTTATTTTAACGTTTTTTTATGGATACTCATAGTTAACATCTTAATTAAAACTGAAAAATTCGAAAATCTTTTTTTACATTCCTCCTGGTTCTTTCTTTAAATTCATTTAAGCTCGATAGCGTATGCAAGCATTTGAACGTATCATTGATTTTCTGGAAAACCTAATCTGGAATACGCCGGAAGCTTTTCCAGTGATGGTCGGCCTTCTGCTTTCGTTCGGCATCTACATCACCTTTCGTCTCGGGTTCATCCAAATAAAAGGGTTCAGGCATGGACTGAAAGTTGTAACGGGCTTTTATGACGATCCCGAGGACGAAGGCGACATCAACCACTTTCAGGCGCTGACGACCGCCCTTTCCGCTACGGTCGGAATTGGCAACATAGCAGGCGTGGCGCTGGCTATTCATTATGGCGGGCCCGGGGCCTTATTTTGGATGTGGGTAACAGCTGTGTTCGGGATGGCCATCAAATATACCGAAGTGACGCTGGCACAGGAATACCGGGATACGAATCCCGACGGCACCGTTTCGGGGGGACCGATGTACTATATTGAGCGGGGATTGGGGGCCAACTGGAAATGGCTGGCGGTGGCGTTCGCCATTTCTGCAGCTATCTGTGCCTTTCTGACCGGTAACGCGGTACAGGCAAATACGGTTGCCGACGTGATGCACAGTGATTTCCAGATTCCCGTGTGGATCACGGGGCTGATTACCGCCAGCCTGGTAGCTGCCGTCATTTTGGGCGGTATCAAACGCATCGGCCGGGTGACCGCGCGGCTGGTGCCTTTCATGGGTATCCTTTACGTGATCGGCGCCCTGATGATCCTGTTTCTCAACTACGACGACATTATCCCCTCTTTTCAAATGATTATCGGCTATGCCTTTAATCCCCAGGCCGGCGCGCTGGGCGTGGGTTCCGGCGCCCTTATTTTCACCCTCAGCTACGGCGTTCAGCGCGGTATCTTTTCCAATGAAGCGGGACAAGGTTCGGCGCCCATCGCCCACTCGGCTGCCAAAACGGACGAGCCCGTGCGCGAAGGCGTTGTGGCCCTGTTGGAGCCGTTTATCGATACCCTTGTTATCTGTACCATGACCGGCCTGGTTATTGTCTCGACCGGCGCCTGGGACATGCAGCACAAAACAGCGGTGAATCCCTCCTCTGGTTCGTTTACCTACTCGCTGTCCGAAGGCTCCGTAAACACCGAGGGCGATGCTCTTTATTTTAGTGAAGGAGTGCCTGAAAACGGCACGATGGAACACTACAACATCCCGGTGGATACCATGTATGCCGATGGTTCTTACAGCACTCCTTTTACCGGGCGCATCGAACTGACCGAAACACAAGAAGGTTACAGCGTCGGGGGGGTTTATACCAAAGATGGCGCGCAACTTTCTGCCCTCTACGGCGGCATTGTGGAAAATGGAGCGCCCCTGACCATCCGGGCCTTTGAAATCGGCCTTCAGCCATTATTTCCCGGCGGAGGGTATATCGTCACTTTTGCGGTGCTCCTGTTTGCCATTTCTACGTCCATCAGCTGGAGCTATTACGGCGACCGGGCGGCACAGTATCTGTTCGGGTTTGATTCGATCTTCTGGTACCGGCTGGCTTTTGTGGCCATGCACTTTTTCGGTGCCGTGGTCACCCTTGCCACCATCTGGGCTTTCGGCGACGTCATGCTCGGTCTGATGGCCTTTTTCAATATCATAGCGCTTTTCGCCCTCTCCGGAAAAATCTACCAGATTACCCAGGATTATTTCAGCAGAGAACACAGAACACCCGACTCATAACCTGGATTATTCATGAATAATTTCGAGCGCGTCACCTTGATCGAACATCCCGTTATTGCCCGGGATATTACAATCCTGCGGGATATCAATACGCAGACCGATGATTTTCGCGTGGCCCTCAAGCGCATTGCCGTCATTCTGGCCTACCATGCCCTCAAGGAACTGCCACTCATCACCTTTCCCATAGAAACACCCATCCGGGAAACCACCGGCTACGATATTGACCAGGATATTATTGTCGTGCCGATACTGCGGGCCGGACTGGGCCTCTCGGATGCGCTCCTCCAGTTTATTCCCAACGCCAAAGTGGGACACCTGGGTATGTATCGCGATGAGCAGACCCATCAGCCGGTGGACTACTATTCCAACATCCCAGAAGGTATTGAACAGGCGATGGTGTTGGTTGTAGACCCGATGCTGGCCACCGGGGGCAGCGCTGATGACGCCCTCAGCTACCTCAAAAAAGAGGGCGCACAACATTTGCGTTTTATATCGTTAATCTCAGCCCCGGAAGGATTACATACACTGGATGAGAACCACCCCGATGTTCACACGATTACCGCTGCCATTGACGAGAAACTCAACGACGATGCTTTTATCGTACCCGGATTAGGTGATGCAGGTGACCGCTATTTTGGAACCACATAAAACGCTTTATGTACTGCTTTTCAGCTTTCTGCTGACGGGAATGCTGGCTTCCTGCGGCGAGCTTTCCCGGGAACAGTCCGCCCAGGTGGATGAAGCCCTCAAAGACTCTCTCACCTCGACCACGGAAAGCTGGGATGTCGAAATGGAGATTATAGAAGAAGGATTTAAAAAAATGCGGCTGACCGGCTCATATGCGGCCACCTATACCGCTCAAGACAGCAATGCCACTCATATCAAGGGGCCGGTTGATATTCAGCTATACGATTCTACCGGCGCTGTAACCACACGGGCCCGTTGTGAACGCGCCGTCTACAACGCCGACGAGGCCATCTTTGAACTCTATGGAGATGTACAGGTGACCACGGAAGATAACCGCCACCTGGAATCAGAATACCTGAAGTGGACCCAAAACACCAACCGCATTACCACTCCCAAATTTGTCATCATTACCACGCCCACCGACAGTATCTCCGGTACGGGATTTGAGGGCACGACGGACCTGAGCGATGATTATACCATCGAAAAACCATCGGGGCAATTCATTGTTGAATAATATGATATTTCCATCCCTCAACACCATAGCCCGTAAGGTACCGAAACCCCTGCTTTTCCTTTTCGGAGTAGTCGGCGCAGCTTTCCTCTTTACCGACGCCCGGGCCCAGGAGAGACAGGTCGATATTCTGAATGCCTCCCGGATTGTCGGCGGCACCCACGAGGGTGAGCAGGTCCGCCGTATCCTGGATGATGTCCATCTTCGGCACGGCGACCTTGAAATGTACTGCGACAGCGCCTATCAATTTATCGATAAAAATGAAATTCGCGCCTTTGGCAATATCGAGATTGATACGGGGGAAGAAATCATATGGACCGACTCGCTGACCTATTATACCGATGTCGATTTCAGCAAACTCAGGGGACGCGTAATCATCGAGACCGACAGCTCTACTCTTTTTGGCCATAGTGTCGACTATCGTTTTTCTGACAAGGTCGCCCATTTTATCGATCAAATCCGACTGGAGGATCTTCGCGGCACGCTTAAGGCCGATTCGGGGTATTATTACCGGGCCGTCGACAGTGTGGAGTTCAAGGGAAAGGTGCAGATTGCCGATTCCCTGCAGTACCTTGAAGCCGACTCCCTGTTCGGCAACCGGCGCAAACAATACTACGAGATGCACAGCCAGGTCTACGGCTACGATCGTGAAAACAACTCCATGATCAAGGGAGAATACCTGGAGACAGACTCCACCGGGCGGCGGCTGCTCAGGGAAGATGCGTGGCTCAAAAATTTTGAAGCGGATACGAGCGACACGACTCGATCAGACACCACTCGCTTGGATTCCACCAAAGCTGATACGACCCATATCCGGGCCCAAACGATCCTGTCCCGTGAGCAGCGGAGTGCAGCCGACACCACGACCATCACCCACGGTTACGGGAACGTGCGCATCTGGTCTCCCGACTTTTCGGCCACCGCCGATACCTCCCGGTACACCGATACCACCCAAACTTTTGAGCTCTGGTCCAATGCCAGGGCCTGGCACGATAACGTGCAGCTTACCGGACCTTATATCAAAGCGATTCTCAAAGACGGTAATATCGACAGCCTGAAATCATACCCCAACCCCTTTTCGGTACAGCAGGATACGTCCATTGACCGGCTGAATCAAATTACCGGCGATACCCTGCATGCAAATTTCTCGGAGGATACGGGCGCGCTTCGCCAGATTCATGTATTCCGGAATGCCCGGCTGCTGCGGTATATCAAGAACCAGCAGCAGGAATCCGACGGAGCGATCGAACTTTCGGCTCCCTCCATACGCATCACCTTTTTGGAAGGGGAAGTCGATTCCATGATTGCGCTCGGATCCAATGAGGGCTCGCGTTTTCCCGAAAATGAAAAGACGGCCGAGCGCCAGCTGGAAGGCTATAGCTGGACGCCTGAAGAGCGTCCCCAGAAGCCGAAGGAACCCATGAATCGTCGATTCCCTCCCATCGGGGATGACCTGTTTTTCGAGCTGCCGGAACGATACCTTGAACATCTCCTGGAAAGCCGTCCAGACAGCCCGAGAATACCGAAAGAAAGTATAGAGAAAAAGCCTCCCGACAGAGAGAAACCGCTCCCAGCCGATGAAGAGAACGATACAACCGCAACCGTTAGCTAAGGAAATAGCTGGCAGATAGATTTTATAGGATTAAAGTCCTCCGGCCAGAACTTACGAAACACTCCGCTTCATCCCACTTCCTGCCGCCCCCGGGTCTGTTTCACAACCTCCTGCTGGATTTCCCGGGGCACTTGGGCATAATGAGAGAACGTTCTCCTGAAGCCTGCGCTGCCCTGGGTCAGGGATTTCAACCGCGTGGCAAAATGGCCCAGTTCCCCCAGCGGCACCTGCGCTTCAATTTTTTGGATGGAACCCTCCGCATCCATCCCCATAATCTGTCCCCGCCGCGTACTGATATCGCTCATCACATCCCCCATATAATCAGCGGGCACCGTCACTTCAATCGCGTAGACAGGTTCCAACAATCTGGGAGCCGCTTTCAGGAACCCCTCCCGGAAAGCCATGAGGGCCGCCGTACGAAAGGCCGCGTCATTGGAGTCCACCGAATGCATGGCCCCGTCGTATACCGAGATCCGGATATCCCGCACCCGGCAGTCACAAAGCGGACCATTTTCCATTTTCTCCATGATACCTTTAAGGATGGCAGGCATAAACCGGTTGTCAATGACCCCTCCCACTATACAGTTTCTGAAAACAAGTTTTCCGCCCCAATCAAGATCAATTTCCTGGACATCGCGCACCTTCAGCTCGCTGTGCTCGGTCATATGATCGCGCAGCGGCTCCATCAGCATCGATATCTTGGCAAACTGTCCCGCCCCGCCCGACTGTTTTTTATGCTTGTAATGGGTGCGGACCTCCTTCGTGATGGTCTCCCGATAGGGGATGCGCGGCTCCACAAACTCAAAATCGAGCTGAAACCGGTGTTCCAGGGCATATTTAATGACCGCCAGGTGCTCCTCGCCCTGCCCGTGAATAATCACCTGTTTCAATTCCTGGCTGTGCTCCACCTGCAACGAGGGGTCTTCGCGCTGGAGCTGGTGCAGCGCCGTGCCCAGCTTATCCTCCTCTCCCTCCCGCCTAAGCTCGATAGCTGTACGAATAACCGGCTCCGGAAAATGTATGGGCTCGATATCCACCACCGTGTCCTTTGTATGCAGGAGGTCGTTTACATTGGTGTTCTTTAGTTTGACGGCCGACCCGATATCGCCGGTGTTTACCTCGTCGACTTCCTGGCGCTCCCCCCCGTTCATCAAATACAGGCTCGACAGGCGAACCGTACTTCCGGTGGTACCGTTGACCAGATCAAGCCCCGGCTGCGCCGTACCTCCATACATCTTAAAATAAAGCATATCGCCCATGTGCGACTCCGAGCTGTTCTTAAAGATAAACATCAGCGGATCGCCTTCCGGGTTCAACGGGATATCTTCACCTCCCGACGTCTTCGGCGGGTTGGCTTCCAGCGGATTCGGGGCCACATTTCCAAGGAACCCCATCACGCGGCCTGTCCCCATATTGCGTTTGGCCGAGCAGCAGAAGAGCGGGAAGATATCCCTGTTAATCAGGGTCTGTTGCAATCCCTCGCGCATCTGACTCTCCGTCAGCATTCCCTGCTCAAAATAAACATCCAGCAGCGTTTCATCATTTTCGGCCACCGACTCTACCAGCTCATTGTGCAGCAGCTCCGCCTGGGCCTGGTGGGCATCGGGTATCGGAAGCTTGGCCGGCTTGCCCCCGTCCTCCGGAAATTCGTACATCGTCATTTTAAGCACGTCAATGATGGCATGGAAGTCTTCCCCCTCGCTGTAGGGATACTGCACCACCACAACGCCGCGGCCAAAACGCTCTTTGGCCCTGTCCACCGTCTTCTGAAAGTCGGACTGGCTGCTGTCGGGCTTATTGACAATCAACAACGAGGGGATGTTATACTGCTCGGTGTATTTCCAGTGCAGTTCGGTCCCTGTCTCAATTCCGTACTCTGCATTAAGCGAAAAAATGGCGGTGTCCGCCACCCGCAGGGCCCCCACAACTTCCCCGATATAGTCTGAGGTGCCCGGCGTGTCAATCAAATTTATTTTATTGCCGCGCCAGTCCAGGTTCAACAGCGTACCAAATACGGACTTACCCTTTTCATGTTCAATTTCGTGGTAATCAGATGAGGTCGATTTCTGTTCAACGGAGCCCCTTCGGCTCTTGCTCCCCGATTCAAACAGCATCGTCTCGGAAAGCGTCGTTTTCCCTGATCCCGCGTGTCCCAGCAAGACGACATTTCTAATTCTGGATGATGGATAGACTCTCATACATAACCTCTTTTTTTGATGGATGGGAATAATAAATATACCGGAACAGTGATCTCTCGAGAATACCTGTAACAGGCCCGACATGGTACTATTAATAAGGTGAACATCATCGCATTTCCCGGTAAGTTGAATTGTATTAGTAAGTAATACAAAAAATTATTTGAACTCAATACCTTGTTTTAATCAATAATATTCGTGAATACTATGGAATTAATAGTTGTCCTATAACTTATTGAAACCACGAAAGCGGACGCAAAACCCTGGAGCTGGGCATCCTTGGCGCAGCTGATATGACCACCGAAGCAACGCTCACAAAATTAATGTATCTTTTAGGAGCTCTTATCGGCAGTAACACGGTGAGCAGGAAATTCAAGCAGAATCTGGCAGGTGAATTAACAGAATAATTATGTTTTTTATTTTCGACGTAGAAACGGTACCCGATTTTGAATTTGTACGACAGGTTATTGACCATCCCGAAGAGAATGACGATGATCTGTTGCTGCAGGCAAGCGAAGAGCTGGCACATAACAAATCCGGCTTTCTGCCTCCGATGTATCACCGGGTCATCTCGTGGGTGGGACTCTGGATCGAAAATAACGGGATGCCTAAACAGAAAGTTTCCTGGCACGGCACGGACGAGCAAGAGGGACTGAAAAGCCTGTTTGACGCACTCAGTACCTATAAGGATTTCGGACTCATCCATCACAACGGGCGGGGTTTTGACCTGCCGCTGCTGACCTACCGCGCCATGAAGCATAATATGCAAATGCCGCTCCGCCTCAATCATTACGACATTAAATACCGGTACAGCAACGATAACATAGATCTGCTGGATGAATTCAGTAATTACGGCGCCAGCTCGTGGCCCAAGCTGAAGCACCTGGGGTACCTCATCGGCATACCGTTTAAACAGACCGGCGAAGGCAACGAGGTGCTGGCTATGTTTCGCCGGGATGAACTCCCGGAGATTGAACACTACTGCTACGAAGACGTAATGGCGACCTATGTGGTATGGCTGCACCTGAAATACACCGTCGGCGATATCGACAGGGAGTTGTTTGACAATCTAAACGATCGCGCCATGGGGAAGCTCAACGAGATCCAGGGGAATTAATTATTGGTTATTCGTTTTTTGTTACTGGTTATTGAGTACTACTTATCACAAAATCCGCAGTATGCCCAAACCTGAACCTCTACCCAAGTCTTATCCTCAATTCTGCAGCTTCTCGCTTATTTCATCTTTCACAACCCACGATTAATCATACAGCTGACGCATCAGCTTGCGCTTGGTGACAGGGAAAATGGTTTCCCGAAATGGAAACTGAAGGTCCGTGTCAAATGCATAGGTAGCCGGATTCGGCAGCTCCCTGTTTTCGCTGATCAGATCCAGCTTGATCGCATTGGGCGATAAACGGGCCCTCCCTTTATTAATCGCTTTCAGGAAGGCAGTCTTGAGAGAACGATACTGATCGGTTGAACTTTCAAAGACGGACACCTCATACTGAAAAAGAAGCAGTTTGGATGCTTCATTATCGGGCACAAACAGGTATCCCTCATCGGTATAGTTGGGAATAA
>NZ_JBEPWZ010000111.1:0-9093 GCF_041642155.1 Fodinibius sp. | reverse complement strand
GGTAATATTCCCCGTACTCGTTGCGGACCTCTTCCCCAAACTCATAGATCGTCATGCCGGGTTCTTCCGGTAGTTTGGCTTTGCTCAGCGTTACCCGATCTCCGCTTATGACGATTTCTCCCTCGGTACCTACAAAACGCATCAATCGTCCGCCCCCCGACCCGTCCGCCAAATTAACCCGCAGGGTCAACGTAAAGGCCGGATGAGCCTCCGTCTCAGGATATTCATACATGCCCGTCATGATATCCGGGACATCCCTTCCGTCGTCCCAAAACCTTAGCCCTCCCGTCGCCATAATGCGGTGAGGGCCTTTCGAGCCGGTAACCAAATGAATTCCGGAAAACAGGTGCACAAAGAGATCACCCGCTACCCCCGTGCCGTAGTCCCGGTAGTTTCTCCACCTGAAAAATCGTTTGGGATCGAACGGAATTTTGGGCAGATCCTTTAAAAAGGTATTCCATTGGACATTCTCGGTCGAAGCGCTGGGAGGTATCGAATATTGCCAGGCCCCCATGGCAGAATAACGATCGTAGTAGGATTCCACTAAATTCAGCGTTCCGATCTCCCCGTTTTGATACAGTTCACGAGCTTTACGATATACGATATCACTGGTGGATGTACTTCCAACCATGATGGGCCGGTTCCCCTTTTCCGCCGCGTCAATGATCCCATACCCTTCTTTGATATGCTGAACCATCGGTTTCTCAAGGTAAACCGCCTTGTCGCTGTGTAAAGCGTCGATAGCAATGGTATCGTGCCAGTGATCGGGCGTTGCCACGATAACCGCATCCACATCCTCACGATCCAGAATTTCCCGGTAGTCGGTGGTGACGGCAACATCATCCCCAAAAAGCTCTCTACATCGATTCAATCGGCTCTCATACAGGTCACATGCTGCTACAAGCTCAACCCCGTTATGCTCCAGAGCCGTCCGCCCGTTCCCCTGGCCCATTTTCCCGGCGCCGATTAAGGCCAGCTGAATTTGATCGTTCTTTGCATATTGTGTTGACTTATTTGAATCAGCTTCCAGGATATGAATCTTCTCATCATATGTGTTAGCCCCCTGTAAGAAGAAAGGAGTGCTGACCAGGCCTGCGGTAGTTAAACCCAGTTTTTTCAGAAAGGATTTTCGTGAGTTGGTATCCCGTTTGCCCATATTGCACATTAGTTAATGACAACAATCTGATAAAAGTATATCATAAATTTTAGACCTGCCCAACAACCATTTGTGAAATATTTACAGCCCCCCTTCGAGAGGCTGCAGGTTAACGTTATGACCGGATAATCCATCCTGGTTTTTAATAGGCCGGATCCTGTGTCAAGGCATCCTGTATATCAAGCTGGTCTTGTGGTAATGGCCAGTAATCATCTTCTTCAGGATTATAACTCGCACCATCCATAAAATTCCTGAACTCACTATCCTCTTCAATAAAGTCATTTAGAACGTCATCGGCAATACCCCAGCGGCGAAGTTGAAAAAACCGTTGTCCTTCGGTTGCAAATTCCAACCTGTGCTCAAGTCGGACTGCTTTTCTGGCTTCTTCCTGTGAAGCAAATGCGGGATGACCAGCCGGATAAGGTTCTACTTCATAATTGGCGGCCGGCTGATCCCAATCGATATCTCCCTCTGCCGGTTGAGAATCCAGGGTATAATCCGTCACTCGACCCATCACATAATCACTGTTTTTGGCCCGGTTGCGAATCTGATTGACAAGCTGCCGTGCCTCTTCCAGCTCACCGTTTTCTACATGTATTTCAGCTCGCCACAGGAGGACATGTGAATAACGAATAGCCCGGAAGTTACGCGGGCTGTCGAAACCTCCCCCCGCAGCATTCCCGCTAAATTCCTCCAGATAAAAGAATTTTTTAGTCATATAGGGGCCCCCATTACTCTGGGCACGTATCCAATTATTACCTGCATGAATGCCAAAACCATTAAAATCTACCCCCCGCCGAGCGATGGTATAATCTACTCTTGGATCAAGTTCATGATCCGTCGGAACGAATTCTTCTGAGCTTGCCACGCCCATATCATGTTCCAGTGGTTCACGTTCCTCCTTATCTAATACCGGCAGGCCATCCTGGGTTGTTTGGAAAGCTTCAAACAGGTTTTGAGAAGGTTGAAAGAATCCCCAGCCAACCCCGGCCGGTCCCGCTTGATGAGCTGCGGGGCCACCCACCAAAAGATGATTATCGACTCCTTGTTCAGCCGTAGCCTGGATTTCAAAAATGGACTCGGCATTATTCTCCGTATCTTGCCGGAAATTATTATTATAATTATTGACCAATTCAAAGGCACCACTATTGATAATATCATCAAGAATCGGCTGAGCTTCAGATAGCTCATTCTGAAACATATGCGCCTTCGCTTTAGCCGCCATGGCTGCATACATGTCTACTCTTCCTACATCTCCCTGGGGGGGTTCGGGCCCTAAGTTATCGATGGCAACCTGCAGGTCTGCCTCAATATCATCCCATCCCTCAGAATCATTAGGTACTTCAGTCGGTGCCGTATCCCCCAACTCCTCCTGCGTTTTTATGTATGGAATATTTTGAAAAATCATCGTCGCCTTGAAATGATACCATGCCCTTAAAAATTTGGCTTCTGCCTCAATTTCGGCTGCCCGGCTTTCCGCTATAGGTTCATCACTTTCCTGAACATTTGCAAGACGACTTAATACTTCGTTGGCTCGAGCAATACCCTCATAGGTATCAGCCCATCTTCCACCCATATAAGGATTGCTGGGATTAGTCTCATACCTCTCTACATCATTAAAGGAACTTTGATCTCCAAATGTGGTCCCTTTATAGGTATCATCAGAAGCGGCAGACCCATAGGTCCAGTCAGTACCCAAAACACCTCCAAATACCGAATTTCCAATTAACAGGTCATAAGCACCTATCAACAAGGATTCAATACCCTTAGAGGTTTCCATGGTTGGTCCCGATGCCTCCCCCGGTGGCTCATTCACCAAAAAACTATCGCCGCATGATTGCAGGAAAACAAAAGATCCTATTATCGTTGTAAGTAATACCAGCTTGCTTCTTCTTATTATTATTCGCTTCATAACTTGACTTTTAGATTTTAAATTGGCTTCGTGCAATAGATAGCTGAGTCTCCAATTGATTATAACCCGACATCTATTCCCAGCATAAACTGCCTGCTTGTGGGCCATGCCCCCCGGTCTATTCCTCTGTTTGCCCCTCCTGCGTTAACTTCCGGATCCAAGCCAGAATAACCGGTTATAGTAAAGAGATTCGTCCCCTGTACATACAGCCGGACATTCCTTACATTCTGCACATTGAGAACATTCATTAAATCATACCCTAAACGCAGTTGCTGCATACGCAGATAGGATGCATCTTCCACAAAATAGGTGGAAGGCAGCTGACTATTACTATCATTACCTTCCGCTTTGGGCATAGTCGCATTTGAATTGTCATCCAGGTAGGGACTCCCCCACGATTCATACAGCCTTCTCGTACTTCTATTTCCCTGAAACTGATTAAAATCAATCCATCGTCTTACATAATTGACCATGTCATTTCCATAGCTGGCATATAAGCGGGTAGAAGCACTAAAACCCTTATAATTCACATTAAGCCGGAGGCCTGATGTGAAAAGCGGGTGCGGATCACCTATATAGGTCCGGTCGTCCGAGTTAATCTCACCGTCTCCATTCACATCTCTATACTTAAATCGACCCTCTTCGTTATACCCCCCGCCAAACGCCTCCGGGTGGGTATCGGCCTCCTCCTGGGTTTGAAAAATGCCATCCACAATATAGCCGTAGAACTCAGGAAATTGTGTTCCCGTTTCAGCCCTTGTATAATGCATTTGCCGCAGTTCAGACCCTGTAAGAAATTCATCAGCCTGGGCGGAAAGTTGATTTATCTCATTTTTATAATGGGATACATTCAGGCTGAAGCCATATTGCAATTCATCATTCATGGCGGTTCCATCATATCCCAACTCAACATCAATACCGTTATTCGCCATCTCGCCCACATTAATGGAAGGTGGTGCAACCTGACCCATTACATCAGGTATTTGCTGGGGATAGAGCATATCTTCTGTCACCCTCTTCCACAAATCAATACTCAGGTTCCAATTCTCAAAAACCATGGCGTCAATACCGATGTTGGTAGTGGTGGTAATTTCCCACTGCACATTGGGATTACCCAAACTTGCCCGGTAGAAACCAGCTGAACCAGCCCCGGTGTTACCACCGCCGATCGGGTAAAATGAATTCCACTGTGCGGAAGAGTATGTAGTAAATGAATTATAATTACCAATCCGGTCGTTACCGGTCTGTCCGTAGCCTATGCGAACCATTAAATTATCCAACCAGTTGTCTGTAGCTGACATAAAGTCTTCATTGGTTATGCGCCAGGCTGCAGACATGGCCGGGAATGTACCGTAACGATTTTCAGCACCAAAGCGAGAAGAGCCATCGCGCCGTATAACCGCTTCTAATAAATATTTGTTGTCATATTCATAGTTTATGCGGCCAAAGGTGGAAAACAAATTCCACTGACTTTCACTCCCGTCATTCAGCTGACTTTGTGCGCCGGCACCGAGCTGCATATAATTGGGATCGCGAGAGAAAAAGTCTTGGCGGGAACCATTTCTCCACCGGTAATTATTTTGTATCGCTTCGACCCCTCCCATAACGGTCAGGTCGTGCACACCCGCAAAAGTGTTTGTGTATTCAGCGGTATTGGTCCAATTCCACTGCCTGCTAAAATCGGCGAACTCACTCTTTTGATCAAATTGGCCTCTTTCTGCAAATGCTACCTGAACATAATTAAAATCTCTGACATCAGAGGTATTATAATTAAGGCCGACAGATGTTCTAAAGGATAAATTCTCTGAAATGCTGGCCTCTGCAAAAGCAGTTCCACTTAGATTGAAAGCATTGGTCTGATCATGCTGGTTAAAATCAAGAGACCACATGGGATTTGTGCCATTCCCCGTATTTGATGCCCTTGTACCAGCATAAGCACCCATGATATCATGCACCGGAACGATAGGCTGCATTCGGTACGTATCCGATATGATAGTTGATTCCGTATTATCATCCTGTTGACCGTAATCCTCGCTATAGGTCAACCCTGCCTTTTCACCTATCGTCAGCCAGTCATTAACATCAGCGGTAACATTCGAACGAAGATTATACCGGTCATACCCGGTAAATTTCAATACCCCTTCCTCTTGCAGGTATCCCATCTGAAAGGAATAATTTGAATTTTCACCTCCGCCATTAACTCCAAGAGTATAATTCTGATAGACAGCATTTCTTGATACGACGTCCATCCAGTCAGTACCCTCTTTATTAGCTCTGGTAATAATGAAGGTATCATCTCCATCCTGGTGAGACATAAGGCGGTCATATTGACTTTCATCAACTTCCCCTTCAAATCCCCGGGTCGGAATAATATAATCAGGTATGTCGGGCTCTTCACCATCACCATACTGAGGATGTGCCGGATCATTCCCATCATTGCGTTCACGCAGCCAATACAATTCACCGAATTCCCGGGTATTAAGCAGATCATAGCTACTCGTAAGCTGGGTAACACCTCTTCTTACCCTTACATTGACCTGAAGGGCCTGGTTTTGACTCCCACTCTTCGTCGTCACAAGCACCACTCCATTGGCAGCACGTGCACCGTAAATGGCCTGGGAAGCCGCATCTTTTAAAATAGAAATAGACTCAATTTCTTCGGGATTCACAGAACCACCAGGAACGCCATCCACAACCCAAAGAGGGTCATTATCATTAATAGTCCCCAAACCGCGAATGCGAATACTGGCCCCTTCTCCCGGCGTCCCTGATTCAATGGCCTGTACCCCGGAAACAGCCCCCTGTAACGCCGATGAAACGTTGGTAACACTGACTTCTTCTAAATCCTGGGCGCTAACGGAAGATACCGACCCGGTTACCTCTCCCGCTGCCTGGGTGGCATAACCTACAGCCACCACCTCATCCAGCTGATTAACTCCGGGTTCTAATGCAACATCAATCTCCTGTTGTCCGCTTACATCGACAGACTGTGTATTATAGCCTATAAATGAGAACTGCAAGGTGGCATTAGAGGCAACGGCAATAGCATAGTTGCCATTGGCATCCGTAGAGGTACCTCTATTTGTTCCTTCTACGGCAACATTCACCCCGGGTAGCGGTTCATCTGTTGTAGCATCTACAACGGTACCACTAATTTCAATTTGTTGGGCCGATGCGGATATCGTATTGCAGAAAAGACACCCTGTAAACACAACTAAGAATATCATCCATTTGTTTGAGGAATATAACTTCATATCAAATCACGTTAATTGAGCATTATGAATTAATCTTATTTTCCAGCTAAGAAAATGGCAGGTGATAAACCAGCAGCTCTGTTTCTTTCTATCTGCTGTAATACAATAGGTAAATGGATTGAATTCAATCTCCAGAACCCAGAACCCAGAATCAATGCTTCTGAAAAGCAACAATAACCCAAAACTTATTTCTCTTCTACCATCTTTCTACTTATATAGACGATCAAAAAATTGCATACCCCCAAAGAAAATTTGGGATTTTTTTTCATCATATCTTTTTTTTCGGAAAAAACCCCTTGTATAATAAATAAAGGCATGCAAAAAATTTTACTATATGATAAATATTATCCCCTTAAAATGAATAAATAATAGCAAACAAAAGCAATGTGTGAGGGAGAAGTAATTTTTTTGAGCCAGTGAGCAGGCCGGATACCCAGAAGTTAACCTGCGGGGTTATCTCTGTTAATCCAAGGACGATTTCAAAAAGACAGGAGCACGATCATTAATGCCGATAACAATCAATTGATTACCTGTGCCCGCTGACAGGCTTGTAATATCGCGTATTTCCCCATCGATCATCAAACTGGCGGGCAAAGCCTCAACCGCTCCTCCGGGGCCGCCACCTTCCAGATACCAACCGTAACTCGCATCGTAGCGTCCCCCATAGCTGGGACGAACACCATGTAAATTGCCGCCGGCTGCGATATCCGGAGCCCCGTCCCCGTTCAAATCCCCCGTATAAAAAGCAAATAGGGGAGCCATCTGCATCGCGGCGGGCAGCTGATTCATTTCAAACACACCATTTCCCCTGTTTTCAAAATAAACGGACGCCAGGCTTGTAACGTTTTTCCGGGATGCGTTCTGTAACTGTTGCTGCCCAAAAATATCTTCCAACGATTTGCCAGCATACGACTTATAAGTCGGAAAACGATTTCGCAGAATACCAATAGACTGTACCAGATGATCCCGGGGAGCAACCGGAAACACCTTATCCCCTTTGGTATAACCGATAACAGGGTCAACCCCACCCTTCCCGTCAAAATCGGCCGTATACATGACCAAAGGCTCTTTTGGAGATACTTTGAAAGGGATATTCAATCCCATATTTCCTGCCAGGATATCGACATCCCCGTCAGCGTCCATATCTGCCAAATGAAGACTCTGCCACAAACCGCTGGGGGACTCAAATGAATTGACTTTCTCAAATTTACCGTTTTCATTTTGAAATATCATGACAGGCATCCAGTCTCCCGCTACAATGAGATCCTCCCGTCCGTCTCCGGTCACATCAGCTGTTTGAGCATCACTGACCATGCCAATCTTACGCAAGGCGGGTCCAACTGAACCGGTCACGTCCCTGAACGATCCATCCCCTGTATTCTCAAGAAGATAATTTGCGGGAGATTCCCCGTAATTTCCGGGAACCGACCGGCTGCCGACGAAAAGATCTTTGTTCCCGTCCCCGTTAAAATCAAACGGGACAACCACAGACCCGTTAGCGCTGAAGCCGGGCAGAGCATCCGGACCAGCGGGGATAAAATTACCCTCGCCGTCATTCATATACAGCCGATCAGACAGCCTCTCCCCCTTTCCGCTTCTTTCGTTCCCCCCGCTTACCACATACAGATCAGGGTTTCCATCATTATTTGCATCAAAAAAAGCGGCGTCTGTATCTTCGGCCAGAGCATGTGCTTTGAAAATGTCATTATGTTTTCTCACAAACTCACCTTCTTCCTGCTGCAGGAAAACAGCACCACCCTGTTCGGCCGCCCCACCGATATACAAATCTTCCCGGCCATCGCCGTTAATATCTGCAACCGCCACAGGTGGTCCGAGCTCCGACAGCTGATAAGGCATGAAAGGCTGTACCTTGAACTCGTCAAAATCATTTTCGCGATGGCGAAAATCAGGAGGCAACGGGCTTGCCGACTCCGTCAACGGGTATGAAGGTAACTCTTTGGCCTTTTTTCCTTCTTTGTTAACCTCGTTTTTCATAATATTAAGCTGCTGATTGACCCCCATATCTTTCATCAGGGTGCTGCTGCCGTCAGGCCACGTGATTCTGAGGCTGTCAATTCGGTCGATCTCTCCCAGTCCAAAGAAAAGGCGCGGATCAACCGAGGACTGATACCCCCTTGAGGGGTACAGCTCCGAAACCTGTTGACCGTCCTTTGAGTAAACAATGGCTTTAGCGCCGATGGCACTCGTATTCTTTTTCCCTCCCTCCAATTTTAGTCTAAGATAATTACTGCTATCCCGTTCTGATGTCATATTGCGATAGACCGCAGCGGCTGAGTTTACATTATTAACTACGATATCAAGATCTCCGTCATTGTCTAAATCCCCGTATGCCGCACCATTGGAATAACTGGGCCTGTCCAACCCCCACTCTGCCGTTTTATCCGAAAAACTAAGCGAATCATTATTTCGATACGCCCGGTTGGGAATTTTAAGATGAGGCATGCTGTCAATCACCGAAATGTTTTCTTCCGTCATTCCCCTTTTTAGCGACCGCTGGATTTCCTCTCTCTTCACCATAGACAAATAATCCATATCATTAGGGCGGCGGTAGATTCCATTCGTAACAAAAAAATCTTTTCGTCCATCGTTATCCATATCAAAAAGCAGGGAAGACCAGCTCCAGTCCGTGGCATGAATGCCCGCCATCGGAGCAATATCAGCCAGCCGGGGAATCAGGCTGCTGTCCCGGCCCATATTCATCTGCAGGGTGTTCCGTATGAGCTGCGGATGGTAGCCATATTCCCGTTGAA
>NZ_JBEPWZ010000110.1:0-9205 GCF_041642155.1 Fodinibius sp. | reverse complement strand
TGGTGTTTTGGCGGCGGATGGTCGCTGCAGACGGCGCTGGCAATGCCGGAGGCCATTGATGCGACGGTCATCTATTACGGCCGGCTGGTCACGGATGCCGGGGAGCTGTCAACTCTCGATATGCCGGTGCTGGGGATTTTCGGAGCCGAGGACGATGGTATCCCGCCGGAAGAGGTAAAAAAGTTTGAGGCGGCGCTTGACGAAGCGGGTGTCGCCAACGACATTTATATTTACGAGGGAGCCGACCATGCTTTTGCCAACCCGTCGGGCACTCGTTACAACGCGGAAGCCGCTGAAGACGCCTGGCAGAAAACGGTGGATTTCCTAGCGGAATATTTGAAGTAGCCGGCATGAGTTTCTGAGGAGTCGTTTGGGTCCAAAACAATGTCATCCAGCGGCTTGCGGTTCTATCCATCTTGGAAGAACTTTTTTACTTTTCGAATGGAACACCGGCCAAATACATTCTTATAAATGGGCCAAGGTAATATTATTTACCATGAAATGAATGAGCAACCAAAAATCATTTGGAAACTATTATGAGCTACAAGGTAACGATTCGCGATATCCAGCATATTACGCACGATGTTAAACAATTTAAGGTTGACAAGCCCGACGGCTTCGAGTTTGTACCGGGCCAGGCTACAGAGGTGTCAATTGACAAGCCGGACTGGCGGGATGAAAAACGTCCCTTCACGTTTACGAGTCTCAACGGCGAGCCCGACCTGGAGTTTACCATCAAGATATATGACGACCATGAAGGAGTGACGAATGAGCTGGACACCCTGAATATCGGGGATCAGCTGATCATCAGGGAGCCGTGGGGGACGATCCAGTATAAAGGTCCCGGTGTCTTCCTGGCCGGCGGTGCGGGGGTAACGCCGTTCATAGCTATTTTGCGCCGGCTGGCCCGCGAAGAAAATATTGAGGGTAACAAGCTTATTTTCTCCAATAAAGCGGATAAGGATATTATTCTTGAAGAGGAGTTCGAGGCGATGCTCGGCGACAACTTTATCAATGTCATAACCGATGAGCCCACGGACCGTCATATTTACCTGGACGGATTTATCGGCAAGGAGTTCCTAAAAGAGCAGATCGATGATTTTGATCAGCCTTTTTACGTCTGTGGACCGATGGCCTTTAACGATGCGATGACGGAGTACCTGAAAGAGCTGGGGGCCGATCCGGACGCCCTTGTTTTTGAGGAGTGAGCAATGGGATAGCGCATAGAAGACTTTGAATAACTGGCATTTTTGGTTAAGATCAAGGCCAGAAGGGTTTTACAACCGTAGCATATTGATGAGTATATGTGAGGATTGTAAAATCTCTATAACGAAAAGATTGGAAAAAAGGCAGTTTTGTAAAAGTCTTCGTATAGTAATATTGTACAAACAAAAACCGGCAGGGAGTATCTTATGAAAGAGTATCTTATGGAAAAGACAATAATGCGGACGTGGTTCATTGCAGCTCTTGTTCTCATAATGGGGACGACAATGGCCTGCGGGCAGGAGAAAGAGGATGTCACCTGGCTGATTGATGTGCTGGAACTTTCCGAAGGGTCGGTCGTGGCCGATATCGGCGCGGGCGATGGCAGCATTAGTCTGGCCCTGGCCGAGCATGTCGGTTCGGGGGGACACGTTTACAGTACGGAGCTGGGAGCGGATTCGGTGGAGTATCTCCGGGAGATGGTGGAGTCGGCACCGGTATCGAATGTGACGGTTTTAGAGGGACATCCGACGCAGACCAACCTCCCGGAGGGGTGTTGTGACGCCCTGTTTCTGCGGCGGGTCTATCATCACTTCAAGGATCCCGCCGCCATGAACGAAAGTATGCGGCAGGCGCTGAAGCCCGGGGGACGCCTGGCTGTCATAGACTTTGCGCCGAGGGGAGATGAGGGCGGCGATCCGGCGGAACGGGCCACCGGTAATCACCATGGCGTGACGGCGGAAACGGTTACCCGGGAGCTGCGGGAGGCGGGATTTACGGTGATCAGCTCGGAGCAGCGCTCGGGCAGGGACGTCTACGTGGTAGTGAGAAAGCCCAATAGCAAGAACCGATAGCCAGTACTATTTTTCTATGAGTACCCAGCTGTCCTCATCAATCATGCGCTTGGCTTTTTTCCACTTGATATCGATGACTTCCCCGCTGCTCATGTTTTGGATTTTGACGTAGTCATTGCGCCCGGGTTCCTCCTCAACGGTGACGGGCTCGGGCTTCTTGTCGCTTCGCTGCTGCTGTTGTTGGGGTCCTCCATTTTGACTTTGCTGTCCGCCGGTCTTAAAGCCCATATTCGTAGCATCGGAATGCTCTGTTTTGGCCTTGTCCATATTGACTTTGGCACGTTTTTCGGGCGCCTGCTGCAGGCGTTGCTGGTCGGCCTGCATTTCGGGAATGGCCTTCCAGATAAGCGAAATAGCCTCCTGGTTAATTTCATCCAGCAGCTGCTTAAACATCTCGAACGCCTCGCGCTTGTATTCCAGCAGCGGGTCTTTTTGTCCGAACGCCCGGAGGCCGATTCCCTCCTTGACGGCATCCAGCTCGCGGAGGTGATCCATCCACTTGTCGTCAATGATGGAGAGGATGGCGGTTCGCTCGAGTGCCCGAGCTACCTCGCGTCCCTCATTCTCCAGCGCCCTTTCCACGTCCACAACCACGCGCATCCGGCGGATGCCGTCGGTGAAAATCACCTGCACCTTGGTGGGCTTGTTCTCGGCGTCGGAAGCTTCGATATTTTTGATGACCTCGTGAAGCGGCTTCGAGATCATCTCCTCTTTCTGGCGATAGACTTCGTAGGCGCGCTCGATAATATGGTCGATGAGCATATCGGGGCCCAGTTTACCCATTTTGTCGCGTTCCAGCTCGATGTCGACGGCCAGGAAACGTAAAATGGTATCCCGGATTTCATCCAGCTCGCCATTGGGATAGTGTTCTTCAACCACGCTCTCTACCAGGTCTTCAAGCATGTCATAAATATCGCTGCGCAGCTCGTCGCCCGAGAGGGCGTGCTTGCGGCGTGCATAAATAACCTCCCGCTGGTTGTTGAGCACATCATCGTACTCCAGCTGCTTTTTACGGATGCTGAAGTTGTTTTGCTCTACCTTGGATTGGGCCCGCTCCAGGGACTTGGTTATCCATGAGTGAGTAATGACTTCGCCTTCCTCGAAGTTGAGACGGTCCATGACCTTGGCTACGCGATCGGAGCCGAACAGCTGCATCAGGTCATCTTCAAGAGAGACGTAGAACTGCGATTCGCCCGGGTCCCCCTGGCGTCCCGCCCGTCCCCGCAGCTGCAGGTCAATACGGCGGGAGTCGTGTCGCTCGGTCCCCAGGATCGCCAGCCCGCCTTTCTCCTTCACGCCCGGCGCCAGCTTAATATCCGTACCGCGTCCCGCCATGTTGGTGGCCACCGTGACGGCCCCGGGCTGTCCGGCCGCCGCAACAATATCACTCTCTTCGGCGTGATGTTTGGCGTTCAATACATTATGGGGAATATTTTCGCGCTTGAGCATCCGGCTGATGGTTTCGGAGACATCCACGCTGGTGGTCCCCACGAGTACCGGCTGCCCCTTCTCGTGGTATTCCCGGATGGTCTCGATCGTAGCGTTGTACTTCTCCCGCTTGGTACGGAACACCAGGTCCTCTTTGTCGTCCCGGATGACCGGCTCGTTGGTGGGAATGATGATCACATCGAGGTCGTAAATTTCGTTAAACTCGCCCTCTTCGGTAGCGGCGGTACCGGTCATACCCGCGAGCTTGTTGTACATCCGGAAGTAGTTCTGCAGCGTGATGGTGGCATAAGTTTGAGTGGCTGCCTCCACGCTCACATTTTCCTTGGCTTCCAGCGCCTGGTGAAGGCCGTCGGAGTAGCGGCGGCCCGACATCACACGTCCCGTATGCTCATCGACGATCTGGACCTTGCCTTCCTGCACAATGTATTCTTCTTCGCGTTGAAACAGGGTATAGGCTTTCAGCAGCTGGTTGACGGTATGGATGCGGTCGCTGCGCTCGGCAAACAAACGGTGCAGCTCGCTAAAGCGGCGTTCGCGCTCCTGCTCCACCTCCTGCCGTGCTTCTTTGATCTTTTTCTCCTTGTACTCGTCACTGAATTCGTCGTTGTCCCGTATCTTGCCGATCTTCTCTTCCCGGAGCTCGTCAATCTCTTTCTCAATTTTGGAGGTTTCGGTCCCCAGGTCGGGAATGATGAAAAAATCCTCATCTTCATCGGAGCGCGTGATAAACTCCTGACCCTTTTCGGTCATCTCGATGTTATTCATCTTCATATCCACCGAGTAGTAGAGCTCTTTATCCACTTCGGGCAGGCGCCGGGCATTATCCTGCAGGTAGAAAGCTTCGGTCTGCTGAACCAGCTTTTGGTTGGCCGGTATCTGCATCATCTTGCGGAACTTCTTGTTCTTCGGGAACCCCCGTTGTGCACGGTAAAGCGCGAGTCCCGCCTGTTCTTCATTTCCCTTGTCCAGTTCCTCCTGTGCCTCTTTGACGAAGGATGCCACCAGCTTTTTCTGTGCGCTTACCAGCGACTCGACGCGCGGTTTAAGCTCTTCATATTTTTGGGACTTGTTGTCCTCGGGTACGGGACCGGAAATGATGAGCGGGGTACGGGCTTCATCAATGAGGATAGAGTCGATCTCGTCAATGATGGCGAAGTTATGGTCGCGCTGCACCAGCTGTTCGGCGTTGCTCACCATATTGTCGCGCAGGTAATCGAAGCCGAACTCGTTGTTGGTGCCGTAGGTGATGTCGGCGCGGTACGCTTTGCGCCGCTGCTCGGAGTTCGGCTGGTACAGGTCCACACAATCGACTTCGAGCCCGTGGAAATTGAACAGGGGCTCGTTCCATTCCGCATCCCGCTTTGCCAGGTAGTTGTTTACCGTCACAATATGGACCCCGCGTCCGCTGAGGGCATTCAGATAGGCCGGCATGATGGCGGCCAGCGTCTTACCTTCCCCCGTTTTCATTTCAGCAATCTTGCCCTGGTGCATTGCGATGGCACCCGCCAGCTGAACGTCATAGGGAACCATGCCCCATTCATTCATGCTGCCGCCGACCTTCCATGTCTTGCCGAGAAAGCGGCGACAGGTGTCTTTCATCACGGCAAAAGCTTCGGGCAGGATTTCATCCAGTACCTCTTCAATCGTATCGGTATGTTCCTGTTCAAGGCTGTCCAGCTCTTCGCTCAGTTCCCGGCGACGGTCGACCGAAAGTTCTTCATTGCTGTTCAGGATTTTCTTAATGGCGTCAATCTCTTCGGTAACCTCCCGGGTGGCCTCATCCACCTGCCGGCGGAACGATTCCGTTTTTTGCTTGAGCTCTTCATCGGTAAGCTCCTGCATTTCTTCATAGTGCTCGTTGATTTCATCAACGATGGGCCAGATCTTCTTAAGGTCGCGTTCGCTTTTGGTTCCGAAAATACTGGTTAAGATATCGCCTATTTTGTCGAACATATAAGAGTTGGTCTTATCCGAGGTAATTTATGTGAATTATTAAAGTTACGGCTTACATAGAGCCTGTTCAAATTAATTAGGGCTTTACCCCGCATTTATTGCCGGAAAATGTGAATTAAACTCCTTTTTTATCATTTATTGCCTTCACACGCATTAAATGTAACCCATAAATTATGGTTCTTATTGTCTAAATTTATTTTTAAATTATGGGACTCTCTACGAATTGAAGTTTTCATTAACCGATTTACCAATGAAACGTACGTATCAGCCAAGTAAACGCAAGCGAAAAAACAAGCATGGATTCCGTAAGCGTAACAGCAGTAAAAACGGGAAAAAGGTTTTAAAAAAGCGTCGCAAAAAAGGACGCCATCGTTTGACTGTAAGTGATGACAAAGGACCGAAGTAATCAGTCTTCGGGCTCAAACGGTGATTTTAGTTTACCCAGAGAAAAGATCCTGAGGGGCCGGAAGAATTTTCAACGTCTCTTTGAAGGAGATGTGCAGGTATTCCGCAGAAAACATGTGGGAGTGCGCTATCATCTTACGGATGATAGCTCTTCCGGCTGTCTCATGGGATTTATTGTCAAAAAAAGCTTGGGCGACGCCCATAAAAGAAATAATATGAAACGGCTTCTCAGGGAAGCCTATCGGCTTCATCAACACATATTGTCTGATCCATTGCAGCGGATCCAGCGAACGCTTCACGGCGCATTTATGGCCCATACCGTAGATGCCACTTTTGCAGAAGTTGAGCAGGATGTAACCTCTTTGCTCGCACAAGTTCGCAATCAACTACCTACCACCTCGCCCGATCATTCATGAAGTATCTCTTTATTGCACTTATTCGCGTATACCAGATGGTTATCTCTCCGTGGATGCCCGACAGTTGCCGTTTTCATCCTACTTGCAGCGCTTACAGCATAGAAGCTTTCCGGCGGCACGGGGCGATCAAAGGGCTATGGCTTACTGTCAAACGCATTAGTCGCTGTCATCCCTGGGGTGACGAAGGATACGACCCCGTACCCAAATCAAAAACAGAAACGAAATTTTAGACTGAGGATTTCTCTTGGATCGTAATACCGTAACCGGACTAATACTTATTTTAATAGTGATGGTTGCATGGGCCTACTTCACCATGCCTACCGAACAGGAACTTCGCGAACGCCAGGCGGAACAGGCCCGCCAGGATAGTATAACCGCTGTTCAGGAGGACAGCCAGCAGGTACAACCGCCGGCGGATGACACGACGACTGCCCGGGAAGAACAATCCGGTTCGGATACCGGTATGGCGTCCTTGGGTGGCCAGGAGGAGGAGGGGGCCCGGGAGATGGGCATGTTTACGGCGGCCAGCAGAGCTGATACGTCGGGGACCATAGTCGAAACGCCGCACTACAAAGCTACTTTTACGAATGTGGGGGCCGGACCGTCGCAGGTGATGCTGAAACAGCATGAAACCTGGAACCATCAGCCGGTGCGCATGATTCAGGATACTACACAGTCGGCCTACTCGCTGGGATTCCTGACTACCGAAAACTACAATGTGGAAACGGACCAGCTGGTTTTTGAACCGCTCACGTCGGCTGAAAATATAGTCCTGGAAGAAGGGGAAACGGCGGAGCTGCAGTATGCGCTGAATATCAGTGATTCGCAGCGTCTGGTGTATACCTATACGGTGAGCGGCGATACCTATGAAATTGATCTGGATATCCGCTTTGAGGGACTTGAACAAACGATTGTCGGGGGGACTGTTGATTTTGGCTGGAAGCCGCAGCTGCGATTTACGGAGAAGGACGCCAGTACGGAGGCCACCTACGCCTCGGCTTATGTGTTTACAGGCGGGGAAATGGAGCAACTGAAGCTCAGCGAAGCAGGTCAAAATGAAAGCAATTATAACGGGTCGATCGGCTGGGTGGCCACGCGCACAAAATTCTTTTCTCAGATTATAAAGACAGATAACTCCACGCAGGGCGCACTGCTGGTCGGACAGCAAACGGGGGCCACAGACCTATCCACGACGGACCATCATTACCAGTCGTTTATAACCACTGATATTTCCCAGGACAACACGGTCTCCTACCAGATGTATGTGGGTCCCATGGCCTACAGCGATTTACGGAGGTACCACGAAGAGGCGTATGATATGGTGGATGTGGGGTATTCCTGGCTGCGCTGGCTTTCCGACCCGCTCGTGAAATATCTGATCATTCCCTATTTCGGCTTTGTGGAAGATTATATGAATGTGGGACTGGCGATCATTCTCTTTGCGGTCCTGATTAAGATGGTACTGTACCCGCTGACGAAGAAGAGTTACCGGAGCATGGCGGCCATGAAAGAGCTGCAGCCGGAGATGAAGGAGATCAAGGAGAAATACGCTGACGATCCCGAGAAGCAGCAAAAGGCTACGATGAAGCTGTACAAGGAGTCGGGGGTTAATCCCCTGGGCGGGTGTCTGCCCAACCTGCTGCAGCTGCCTATTCTGATTACGCTCTGGCGCTTTTTTCAGAACTCCATCCTGATTCGCCAGCAGGAGTTTCTGTGGGCAAGCGATCTTTCGGCGCCGGACTACATCCTGAGCCTCCCGTTTAGTATTCCCTTTTTGGGAGACCAGGTGGCGGGCTTTGTACTGCTGATGACGGGAGCGATGTTCGTGCAGAGCAAGCTAACCGGCGGCATGGGCCCCGGTGGCGGCGGAGGGGCGGCAGGGGGACCCAATATGCAGGCCCTGCAGTATGTGTTTCCTTTTATGCTGCTGTTCATCTTTAACAATTTTGCGGCGGGACTCAGTCTCTATTATCTCATCTATAATGTTGTTTCTATTGCACAACAGCTGCTTATTTACCGCCAGATGGATCAGGAAAAAGAGGCAGCCAGTGCGTAGGGTAACCATATTACCTGTTTAAATATGCCGGAGATACTCCATATTACCTTCCTTAAAAGGGGAGTTCCAGCGCGCTGCTGAAAACTGGTGTCGTTTTGAAAATGGAACATACAGCAAGAGGAGTTTTTTATAATACCACTGTGGAAAAAGGTATTGCTCTTACGGACTATTGCCGGTAAAAGCTCCAACGGTAAAGCAAATCATTCCTATATTTACCTCCTATGGAAAGTGTTGCCGCGTTCATGTATCCGCAGGTCGTCTGGAGGGAAGGCCAAAAAATGCTCTGGAATCCCATCCACCGCAAGCCGCTGAAGAACCGCCCAGAGGAGCGTGTCCGCCTGCGCATCATTGAATTTCTGCTCGCCGCCGGTTGGTCGAAGCACCGGATCTCCACCGAAGAGGCGATCGGCACATTGGCCGACAGCCGGATGCGAACGGATATCATCTGCTATAACCGGCAATTTGAGCCACGGGTCCTGATCGAGTGCAAAGCCGAGCACGTCCCCATATCCCGCAAAACGGCCGAACAGGTGGCCCGCTACAATCAAAATGTCGCCGCCCCCTACCTGTTGATGTCCAACGGCAGAGCTGACTTCTGGTATGCGGTGAGGGACGGCCGGGTGAATATGCTGGAAAAACGGCCTGAAATGATCAGCTCCCCGCTTGAGCGACCCGCCTATCATCTTGAGGAATGGCGCCGGCGGGGATTTGCGGGATCGGAGGCCTCGCCGGAGCTCCGAACATGGCTGTCCGCCTTGCTCCCCGCCCTGTGGCATTCCCCGGGAACCTCCGACATCCGGTTTCTAACGTTTAACCAGGAGCTGACCGATCTCAACCTCAACCACTATTATGTCGTTCAACCGCTGTCC
>NZ_JBEPWZ010000109.1:0-9284 GCF_041642155.1 Fodinibius sp. | reverse complement strand
AAACGTTGCCATCATATCCGTAAAAGAAATCGTCTGATTGCTCACAGACCCGGGCTCAATCACGCCCGGCCAGCGTACGATAAACGGCATGCGGTGACCCGCCTCGTAGGCATCCCCTTTCATTCCCCGCAGTCCGCCCTGCGAATCGTGGTTAAACTGCTCAAGGTCTTTATCATACCATACCGGGCCGTTATCGCTGGTAAAAATCACCAGGGTTTCTTCGGACATGTTTTCCTGTTCGAGGGCCGAAAGGATCTCCCCAACCTTTGCATCCACCATCGCTGTAAAGTCACCATACATCCCGGCTCCGCTCACGCCCTCATATTCCCGGGCAGGCAACCAGGGCGTATGGGGAGCTGGAAATGCCACATATAACAGCAATGGTTGATCCGAATGCTCAGAACCGTGGCTCTCGATGACATCAATCGATTCCCTGGTAAAACGCGGCAACACATCCGCCAGGTCCAGGTCCGGTGCAATAGCCCCGGCACGCCAGAAGGCGCCCTGTATATCGGTCCATATTCCGCCACTGTAATGGGATTCAACCGTATCGGTCGGTGGGGTTACAACCTGGTCGCCGCGAATATAAAAATAGGGCGGAATATCGGTTGAGGCCCGGATGCCGAAGAAGCGATCGAACCCGCGATCTGCGGGGCCACCCCTGAGCGGGACATCCGGATCATACTGCCGGTAGGCGGCCCGCGTATTTCCTCCCGCCGGGGAGTCGGCTGCGGTCGAGGGATCGGTGGCATGCGACTCGTCGAATCCCAAATGCCATTTTCCCACCATGGCCGTCCGGTAGCCCTCCGACTGCAGCAGGGAAGCAATCGTCAACCGATCCTCATCAATCACCGGCTGTTCCGGCCAGACATTCGTATTGGTCCGAAAAGGATACCGCCCCGTCAACAGCCCGTACCGGGATGGGTGACACACCGCGCCGGGCGCGTGGGCATCGGTAAACCGCATGCCTTCAGCCGCCAGCCGGTCGATATTGGGCGTGGGAATTCTGGACTCGCTGTTATAGGCCCCTACATCCCCATACCCCATATCATCGGCAAACAGTATCACGATGTTCGGTTTTTCCTGAGCGGGCGAAGCGGACCGGTCGTTCCCGTTGCATCCCCACAGGAACACACAAATGAGAGAGGCGATCATGATCTTCAGCCTAAGCCGGTTATCGGTAGTCATGATTTTCCGTTTTATGTATATTTAATATATAAGAAGGCTTTGCAAAACCATTCATTTGACTAATTACTGCTTGTTCGTGCATGCACCCTCCTCACCTATGCTTTTATGCGGTGGTGTTATATTCGACCAGAGATTGATATTAATCACATTTTCTGGTTTTCAAAATTTCTACAAATGGGATGAGGAGTAAAATGGGAGTCTTTTGGCCTATCGCTGTGGATGTTCAACGTCGTATTGCTGCTGGAGCTTCTTGATCTTCCCCTTGAGCTCTTCCTGCACGTCCCCGTACTCCGGATCCCCGTAGACGCTTTGCAGCTGTTCGGGATCCTCCTGCAGATCAAACAGTTCCCATTCCTCATTTTCGTAGAAATGGGCCAGCGTGTAGCGGTCGGTGCGCACCCCGTAGTGGCGGGCTACCTCATGGACCGCCGGGGGACCTTCGTAATAGTGGTAATACACCGCTTTGCGCCAGTCGGAGGGCTCCTCGCCTTTCAGCAGGGGGACCAACGAACGGCCCTGCATCTGCCCGGGGATTTCCGAACCGGCCAGGTCCAGAATAGTGGGGGCCAGGTCGAGGTTCTGGACCAGCTGCTTGTTGACCGACTCCGGGGCAATGCCCTCCGGCCAGTGGACGATCAGCGGCATCCGCATCGACTCCTCGTAGATCCAGCGCTTGTCAAACCAGCCGTTTTCGCCCAGGAAGAATCCCTGGTCCCCCGCGTAGATCACCACCGTGTTATCCAGCAGGTTCTCGCGCCTCAGGTAGTCCATCACCCGACCGACCCCGTCGTCCACGCCCCGGATCACCCGCAGGTAATCCTTCACGTAGCGCTGATAGCGCCAGCGCAGCCGCTCTTTCTCAGACATCTGCCCATAATGTTCATGCAGCTGCTCGTTCTGCTCTCCATAGGCCTGCTGCAGGCGCTCCAGCTGCCGGTCGGTCAGCCGGTTGCGCTCGACCAGCCGGTCCCACCCCTCCGAGGCTTCCCCGGTTTCAGGGTTCCGGGGGACCTTCAGGTCCCAGCCCCAGCTCATGGTAGTTCCGATCTCCATGTCCTGCTCGCGTGCCGCGGTTGTCAGTCCCTCGTAGTCGTAAAACAGGCTGGGGGGCTCCGGCAGGTCCCGGTTGCGGTAGTCATTCAGGTGATCCGGGCCCGGAAGCCAGTTGCGGTGCGGGGCCTTATGGTTGTAGATCATCATAAACGGGGTGTTTCGCTGCCGGTCGTCCCGCAGCCAGCGCAGGGCGCTGTCGGTAATTACACGGCTGGTATGGCCTGCCCGGTCCACATCGCCCTCCGGGGTGCGCATGGTCGGATTGTAATAGGGACCCTGCCCGTAAAGCACTTCATAATAATCAAAACCCTGGGGCTCGGTGCCCAGGTGCCACTTCCCGACCATAGCGGTCTGGTAGCCCGCCTGCTGTAGCAGCGTCGGAAAAGTTTCCAGGCTTTCGTCAATAGATTCCCCGTTGGTCAAGACCCCGTTCTTATGGCTGTGCTGACCAGTCAGCAGGACCGCCCGCGAGGGCTTGCAGATGGAGTTGGTGACAAAAGCGTTGTCAAAGCGCATGCCCTCCGCGGCCAGCCGGTCGATGTTGGGCGTGGGCGTGTGATTCAGCTTAAGCCCGTAATTCAGAGCCTCCTGGTAGGCGCCGATGGACTGGGCCGTGTGGTCATCGGAGTACATCACGATGATGTTGGGCGGGGTATCCTTGGATGTTATTTCCGGTTCTGCCTCCGTTGATTCACATCCCGAAAGCGCAAAGGATACAAGCACTAAGAGAATCATCAAAGAATAATAACGAATAAAAATCATAAGCAATAGCGAGTCAATTACTGGTGGTTTTTTTACACAAAACAATTATACATCACATATAATAAAAGTGACGGAGAAAAGATATCATGATCTTGAGAAAGGAGAACATGCTTCGCTTTTTCCCATCAACATTCAATTCATGAAAATAAAATTGTCCTCAGAGCTTGCGTCTGTTACCAGCCTGGATTCTGTTCATATAGATCAGGTCTTTTATCAATTTCAGACTGAGGTATCGGAAATAACATATGTTTCTCGCTTACCCGGGTGATAATATCGGCATAGTTGCCATGATGGCCTTCTGAAAGTTCCGACTCTACTTGACCGAATTCTTGCATTCTTTCCACCAAACGACCTGTTCTTACCAAATCAAACCATCTATGAGCCTCATCTACAAGTTCTAATTTCCTTTCATGCAGAACTTTATCTCTGAACTGTTGCTGAGTTAAACCATTGACGTTATGATCAGTACTTTGAAATGCTCTTTCTAAAATCCTGTTAAGCTGGTTCTCTGCTTCAGATGTATTCCCTATTTCATTTAACGCTTCTGCATACATTAAAATAGCATCTGAATATCGTAGAATATGGAAATTTACGGATCCCTCAGCTAAACTTGTTACTCCATTTTCCCAATATTTAGCAAAAAGTGGATGCGAAGTTCCATGCATTTCTCCATCTGCTCCCATGAATTCACTTCGTAAAGTTACATACCTTCTTGAATCTTCTTCTTCATACTCATTATATAATTCCAATGTGGGGAGTTCTGCTTCATTAGCAGGTATGCCAAATGCCTCTGGACTTCCGATCAATGAATATTTAGGTCCCTGAAGGCTCATCATACTGGCATTATTTGGAAGTGGAGGTTTCCCATAGTCAATGGAAAAAACGGCTTCAATTCCCCTCTCATCACCAGGTGCCCAGTTATCCTGATAATCTTCATGTAATCCATAACCATACTGTCCCTCATTTTCAACTACTTCAGCTAACTTGTCCACACTCTCTTGCCAGTTTTGGCGTGTTAAGTGTACCTTGCCCTCCAGTATTTTGGCCGCACCTTCCGTAGCTCTGCCAAACTCTGAAACAGGATAACTTATGGGAAGATTATTCTGTGCATATTCAAGATCATCTAAAATAAGGTTATAGACCTCGTTCACGGGTGCCCTCGGCTCATTTGCATCTTCCAGTCGTTCTATTTGTGTTATAATGGGTACACCACCGTAAAATCGAACAAGATTAAAATATGCTAAAGCTCTTAAGAATCTCGCTTCACCTATTAAGCGTGTTCTTAGGTCCTCATTGATATTACCCTCCGGAACATTAGGTATATTGTTTATTGCCGAATTTGCACTTGCGATTATGCTATAATGATCCTGCCATATTGACTCAGACCACTGATTAACACTACTATGCGCGTAGTATGAAAGATTTTGAAGATGCTGGTTAGGCATTCCAAGTCCATCTTTCATGACATCTGTAGGTAGCATGGTAAGAATCTGCATAGTTCTGCCGTAGTTATCCCATCCGAGACCTAAATTTGGATAAATTCCATTAACCGCAGCAATCGCTTCCTCTTCATTCTGATAGAAGGTTTCTGCTACAAGCTGACCCGGCGGATCCTCCGTTAAAAAATCTTCGCATGACAATAGACTTGCTGCTAAGAAGAATAAGATTAATGCGTTATATCGTAATTTCATAATATTGATTTTTTGTATTTTTGGCATCTTCCCATATTTCAAATTTAGAGGGATCCAATCCCTTGGTTGCACAAGCTGCTATGGGAAAGCCATTTTTGTTTTAAATCAAAATGAATTAATTATCAGAAGGAACTCATCATCATTTTTTGGACTTCCTTTATATTAAAAGGTAAGATTGATTCCTGCTGATATGGACTTTGTTCTCGGGTATTGACTAAAATCTTCGCCAATTGCCAAATTAGTAATTCCTTGAAAACTAACTTCAGGATCATAGCCGTTATAATCAGTAAAAGTAAAATAATTAGACATATTAATGTATATACTCAAACGTCTTATCGATTGGCTGAGAGTCGCTATATTTGGAAAATTATAAGTCAACCTTAGGTTCGAAATTTTAAAATAAGAACCATCCTCCAACATTCTGCTACTAAACATCTGACTTCGCCGGGTTGAAGGCTTCGCATATTGGTCAGTACTATTTTCACCATCCCAATAATTCGTAAACCCTTTATATACGTTCCCTCCCCCGGTCGGCATAGTGGAACTGAGATTATTGAAGTTTAAGATATCATTCCCATATTTAAAGCTTGTACTGATAGATAAATCAAACCCCTTATAAGAGAATCTATTAGTAAAACCACCAAAAAAATCTGGATGGGGATTGCCTATTCTTCGTCTATCATCCGAATTAATTACACCATCATTATTATGATCTACATATTTCCATCCCCCTACATAATTTGTAGGTGAATTTTCATGTAATTGATCTTCATTTTGGTATATTCCATCCCATTCATAGCCGTAAAAATATGCTACAGGCTCTCCAACCTCTAACCGATGAGTCGGCCCGGAGTGCATTATGTCAGTACCAACCCACCTGAAAGCTTCACCACCAAGATCCGTCACTTCATTCCTATACGTCGAAATATTAAAGCTGCTATACCAACTAAACTCTTCACTTGCGGAAACATCTCCCTCCAATTCTAAATCGAATCCTTTATTATTTAACTCTGCAATATTTTGGAGGGCCGTAGAGAAACCTGACGTATAGGGTATACCAACATTGTATAATAGATTGGACGTGGTCTTATCATAATAATCCGCGGTAATTCTTAGTCGGTTATTGAAAAATTCCATATCCAATCCTATATCCATTTGACTACTTAATTCCCACTTTAAATCAGGATTAGGCATTTTATTTGGAGTAACGCCAGTAACTATTCCATCTCCAAAAGAATAGGATGAAGTACCCAGGGTTGAAAGACTATTATATAGTCCAATTTCCTGATTTCCGGTAATACCATAACTGATTCTTAATTTCAGCTCACTGAAGATATTTAAATCATCTATAAATTGTTCGTCCCCCAGACGCCATGCAAAAGCACCAGAAGGGAAATAGCCATACTTGTTTTCTTTACCAAAACGAGATGAGCCGTCTATACGACCCGTTACCGTAAAAAGATAACGGTCCATTATGTTGTAATTAATCCTTCCCAAATAGGACACCATAGTCCACTCTGTCCTATTTGAATTGGGTTGGTTATACACAGAGGCCATACTAAGATCATTGGTTCCTAATCTATCGGTAGGAAATTCCTGTGCACTTGCATAGGAACTTCTGAATATATTTTTTTGCATGGTAAAACCACCCAATAAGTCCAGGGAATGATCCTCATTAAGCGCAGTATTCCATTGAAGCGTATTCTCATTCAACCAATTTAAAGTCTCAGATTCATTGATACTTCCGGAAGAGGTACCTCCACCCTGAGCAATATTGGCAGGCACAAAATTATCATTCCTGCTATTCTGTAAATCAACCCCCATTTTTACATCAGCTGTTAAATTTGGAGTGATATTATACTGTCCCTGTAATTTTCCTAACGCTCGCAGTGTCGAATATTCATCGGTTATCTCATTTATTGTTGCTACCGGATTAGGTACATTTCGACCTGGGGTATTCTCCAGGGTATATTCAGTTTTCATATCATCTTGATAAACTGGCAGAATAGGACTCATCAATAAAGCAGAAGTAGGCACATCATTACGCCCACTTCCCTCGGCAATAAAATTGCTGGAAATATTATTGAGATCAAAATTTGCAATTATAGTAAACTTGTCTGAAATGTATCTGTTTATATTTATCCTTCCTGAATATCTTTTATAATCAGAATTTTTAATAATCCCGTCTTCATCAGTATAATTTCCCGAAATGGAATAAGTATAATTTTCAGCTCCTCCGGAAAATCTAAGATTATAATTTTGAGTTGGAGCGTCTCTGTAAATCTCATCCTGCCAATCAGTTCCAGGATCTATTTCTCTTATATGCTCCATTTCCGCCTCATCGTAATAAGGGTTTAAACCATCATTTGTGTATGCCTGATTCGTTAATTGGGCATACTCCAATGCGTCCATAACCGGTATCTTTCTTGTTATTTGTTTAATGCCAGAAGAGATGTTAAAACTAACCTCATCCCTTGTTTGCTGTCCCCCTTTGGTAGTAATAAGTACTACTCCATTAGATGCACGACTCCCATAGATTGCCGTAGCAGACGCATCTTTTAAGAACTCAATAGATTCAATATCCTGTGGATTTAACATATTTAGTGCACCCAATCTACCCCCGGGTCCCTCACCTTCAGAGTATACTGGGAAACCATCGATTATATATAACGGTTCATTCCCTCCCTGTATACTACTGGAACCTCTTATACGCACCGAAACCGAGGAACCTGGGCGACCAGACGTTTGAGTAACATTTACACCAGCAATCTTCCCCACAAGTCCTTGTTCTATAGAGGTTGATGATGCAGCCTCATCCAAATCTTCCGCGCTTACAGAACTTACAGAGCCCGTCAAATCTCTTCGTTGCTGTGTCCCATACCCCACAACCACCAACTCCTCACCGGCAATAGCCTGGGACTGCAGGGCCACCTCAATCTCCGTCCTCCCGTTAACAGGCACCTCCTGCGTCTGATAACCCACAAACGAAAATACCAGCGTATCCTGCAGCGACTCCACATTCAATTCAAATGACCCGTCACTGCCCGTTGAGGTGCCCGTTGAGGTGCCCTTAACCAGGACATTGACGCCGGGCAGGGTTTCCCCGGACTGGGCATCGGTAACCGTTCCTGAAACCGTTTGCAACAATGCCGCCTTATCCAGAGGCATCTGACTGGGCATCAGTAAGAATATACCCTCGTGAATTTCATCATAGGAAAGTCCCAATTCCTGTAATATTCGCGATAGATCGGGACCGGGATTCTCGCTCAGGCCTGCCTTAGACCGGCTTACAAACTTGTTTGCAACGGATTTGTGGTCGTATAAGAATGTGGCGCTGAACTTTTCCTCGAGCCGTGACAACAGATCCGCAAGCGGGACCTGGTCCGTGTCCCATTGCAGTATATTGCCTGTGCTATTGTTTTCAACCAATAACTGGTTTTGCTGCTGATCCTGGGCCAACAGTTCCACGTTTGCTACATGAACAGCCAGGAAGGTAACAATCAGTACTATAGAAAGTCGTAGCTTATTCATAATCCGGTTCGTTTAGATTGTTAGATATTATTTATTGCAGTTTTACATCATTCGCTTATATTGATCACTTTCTGCCAATGTTGATATCAAGACGCATAGGTGCTCATTGTTCATTCGTTAAGCCCGCATGAGTCTGTTTTGGGTTCAATCTGTAGTACATCGCCTTGTTGTCTCACCTTTGCATCGAGAAGCTTCGCAAGGGCTTCTTTCAACACCTGCAGATTGGGAATTCTGATGGAACCTGATAACCTTCTTCCGCGTAAGGATTCATCCGTAATCTTAATTGTTACCCCAAAGGTATTTTCTATGCGCGTACTCACCTCCTTCACAGGGGTCTTTTCAAACACCAGCCTGCCTTCAGTCCAGGAGGTATACACCAGCGGATTAACTTTCTGAAGAGCTATAGTCTCCCCCGACCGGCCAAATCGAGCCAAATCGCCCGGTTTTAGTATCTGCTCCACGTTGTGATCCTGGGAATCGTTCTCAGCTCTAACCTTCACTTTTCCTTCCCTTAATACCGTTTGGGTTTGTTCACCAAAAGAGTTAACGGCAAATTTGGTACCCAGCACCTGAACCGCTCCATCGCGAGTGCGGACCGTAAAAAACCGTTGCTGCTCATTTTCATAATGGGGTATATCAAAATAGGCCTCGCCCTGCAGCCAAATTTCTATATCCTCTCCCTTCTTTATATTGGGATTGTATCTCAATTGTGAATTTGAATTGAGTACAATTTCCGAACCATCCTCCAGGCGCAAGGTTTTCTTTTCCCCGAAATCAGTTCGGAACTCCTGAACCGGTGCTGCTTCGGCCACCTTTTCCTGTCGGCCGGTCTCCTCATGGTAATTCATGTAGAATCCCCCGCCCAAAAGAGTCATAACCAACAAAATGCTGGCGGCAACCATCCACGCCCTTTGAGACAAGCGGGATTTTATAGGTGCACCTACTGCAAGGCTATCCTTTTTTTTATCCTGGCGAATCTTGCTGCTGAGCTTTCCCAGTTCCTTTTCTATAGCACTGGAATCAAGGCGATGTTTACCCGTTTCAAGTAAGAATTTTGCC
>NZ_JBEPWZ010000108.1:0-9330 GCF_041642155.1 Fodinibius sp. | reverse complement strand
ATGCCGGAAGGCGCGTTCACAGAAATCACGGACCGTATGGGTTTTTCCCGTAGCCAGCACAAAGTCTTCAGGCTCTTCCTGCTGCAACATCAGGTACATGCCCTCGATATAATCTTTCGCATGTCCCCAGTCCCTTTTCGCTTCCAGGTTTCCAAGGTAGGTCTTCTCCTGCAGTCCGGCCGCAATGCGAACGGCCGCCCGCGTGATCTTCCGGGTAACGAACGTTTCACCCCGCACCGGGGATTCGTGGTTGAATAGTATGCCATTCACTGCATACATATCGTAGGCCTCCCGGTAGTTGACCGTAATCCAGTATGCATATAATTTAGCTACCGCATACGGAGAGCGCGGATAAAAGGGCGTGTCTTCCGTCTGAGGCACTTCCTGTACCTTGCCAAACAGTTCGCTGGTCGATGCCTGGTAAAATTTGGTCTTTTGTGTTAATCCCAGGATCCGAATAGCTTCCAGAAGGCGGAGCACCCCCAGGGCGTCCGTATTAGTTGTATATTCGGGGGCGTCAAAAGATACCTGAACATGACTTTGAGCGCCCAGGTTATATATTTCATCGGGCTGAATATCCTGGATAATACGAATCAAATTCGTAGAATCCGTCAAATCACCGTAATGCAACTCAAAAGGCAGATCTTTGGTGTGTGGATCCTGATAGATATGATCTATTCTGCCGGTATTGAACGAACTGGATCGTCTTTTTATGCCATGGACCTCGTACCCTTTGCGAAGTAAAAACTCCGCTAAATACGATCCATCCTGTCCGGTAACACCGGTGATCAATGCTACTTTTCTTTCTTCCAAAATAACCTCTTTTTATAATTTAATTAAACTTTTTGAGCGTATAGAAGTGACTTTTCAAATATATTATATAGCCACTTCCCTGAATTCATTCATCAATATCCAAATAAATACAGCATTCCATATTCCCGGTTTCAACTTTTATGAGCCGTGTTACTTTCGATACAACAACTGTGCCAAGTAAAATAGGCGATTCAGGGGTATAGGATCGGTTTTACCAAGTCAATTATGAGTAAATACACTATAGCGCTCATCTACCTGTGCAATAATGTTACAACTGTCCGATCAAGGTCGGGTACCTGTTAGATCCAGATTGATTAAACCTATTCCTATACATACACGTATTATGGGGACTTTATATCGGATTATCCCCAGCATGCCCTTTCCAGAAGGAAAATGCGGGTTAACGACCTCTATAAGACCCACCGGCTCTCCCCCATATTAGTTATTGAACCATGGTAACTTCATTTATGAGTCTTCCCGGATCTGACGAATATCGATTTTTAACTGCCGTTTTATTAAAAAATACTTGCGGTTCACCTGCGACATGATAAATTTAAGTAACAGTAACCATGCATGGGAAGCTCTTTGAAAAACCAGTCCCGAAGCATCGGGAAATATCAAAGCCTGAGCGAGTTCAAAACCACCGCATGTAAAGCATATGTTAGGATGTTGATGTTGAATGCGCGAAAATGCAGCGATTGACTAAAAGAACGGTTTTGCAAAGGGTTCTATAGCAAAAAGGAGTATAGGTATGGCTATTCCTAATACACTCGAAGGGGGACGAAAGGCTTTCCGGCAGAAAGACTGGAATAATGCTTATATCCTTTTATCATCGGCCGACCATGCTCATCAAACTGAGCCTGAAGATATTAGACGGCTTGCCACAGCGGCTTACTTGACAGGTAAGGTATCTGAAAGTACAGAACTATGGGCACGTGCTCACCATGAATACCTTGAAAATGATAAGAAGCGGCAAGCAGCCAATTGTGCATTCTGGCTGGGAATAATATTGTTCAATCAAGGAGAAAAGGCGCAGGGCAGTGGTTGGATGGCCAGGGCCGCCCGTTTGATTAGCGATCTCTCCCAAAAATGTGTCGAGGAGGGATTGCTGTTGATTCCCAAAGCACTGCAGCACCTGGGTGAAGGAAAACCAGAGAGAGCATATCATTATTTTAGCAAAGCCGGCGAAATAGGTGAACAATTTGACAATCAGGACCTCATTACCCTGTCACGGCTTGGCCAGGGACAGGCCCTGATTCATCAAAAGAAGATAAACAAAGGAACGACGCTGCTTGATGAGGCCATGATAGCTGTAATTTCCGAGGAAATATCGCCCATAGTGGCTGGGCTTGTATACTGTGCTGTAATAGAGACCTGCCAAAAGATCTATGATTTACAGCGTGCACAGGAGTGGACTGCGGCTTTGAGCCGCTGGTGTGACTCGCAGCCGGACCTTGTGCCCTATCGCGGGCAATGCCTGGTACGACGTGCAGAGATTATGCAGTTGTATGGAAAATGGACAGAGGCCATGGAAGAAGTACACCAGGCATGTACTTTACTATCGGAAGCTACCGGAGAACCGGCTGCCGGAGAAGCGTTCTACCTGCAGGCTGAGTTCCACAGATTGCAGGGAGATTTCACCGAGGCCGAAGAGGACTACCGCCACGCCAGCAAATGGGGAAGAAAACCACAACCCGGCCTGGCTCTCCTGCGGATGGCGCAAGGGGAAGCTGACACCGCCGAGGCAGCCATTCGACAAGCTGAAGAAGAACAAAAAAATCCAATTGCACGGTCAAAGATTCTCCCGGCATATATCGATATCATGCTTGCAGTGGATGATATCAGGGCCGCTCAGGCCGGTGCGGCGGATCTATCGGAAATAGCGGAAGAATTTAAGGCGCCTTTTCTACAGGCCATGGCTGTCCGGGCTGAGGGGAAAATTATCCTTAAAAAAGGAGAGCCGCAGAAAGCGCTCGACAAACTACTCGAGGGCTGGACTGCGCTGAAACGAATTGGAGCATCCTATGAATCGGCTAAAACCCGTATGCTTATTGGCCTTGCCTACCAGAAACTCGGGGATAAAGACAGCGCCGGGATTGAGCTTGAAGCCGCCCGGGGGACCTTTCAGCAGCTTGGAGCCACGTACGACCTTTCAACAATGGATTCTTTCATCCAATATACTTCATCGGACCACCATACCCATGGACTTACCTCCCGGGAACTGCAGGTTTTATGCTTAGTTGCCACCGGAAAGACCAACAGAGAGATAGGTACAGAACTGTATATCAGTGAAAGGACGGTAGACCGGCATGTAAGCAATATATTAGCCAAACTGAATGTGCCATCGCGTGCCGCCGCTACCGCCTACGCTTATGAGCACGATATGATTTGACTGAATGCCATATACCAGTCGATGGATACCGGGACCTCGTTCTCCAGGCGATACCCGGTATCCGGTCATGGGTGATATTACCCATACCTGCGTTTAATTAAAATTGAGTATTCTCACTGATTCGGAGCTACCATCATCGGCTTATCTTACCTCTGAATTACAACCGTATACAACAAATAGAATGGAGGTAACATGAATACGCAATCTACTGTTGATCAGGATAACCGGTTTCACAAAATATCTGATAACCGTGGCCGGCTCGTCGCCGCTATTCCCATCGCAGAGCGCAGGATCGACCTTGCCGGAATATCCACGGCTGTGCTTGTAGGTGGTGAAGGTCCTCCGATAATACTGCTGCACGGACCCGGTGAGACGTCCCTCTGGTGGATGCGAGTCATTCCACAACTCTTAAAAACAAATCGCCTGATCGTCCCCGACCTGCCAGGACACGGTTCTTCCAGGCTTGACCATACTACACTGGAGGCAGACCTTGTATACCAGTGGCTCAGCGAGCTGATTGAACAAACCTGTCCCTCTCCTCCCGCTCTGGTGGGAAATATTCTGGGCGGATCTATCGGAGCCAGATTTGCAGTCGAACACAGTGGGCAAATTGACCGATTGGTGCTTGTAAACTCACTTGGACTGGGAAAATTCAGACCGGCCCCAAGGTTTGCTTTCGGCCTGTTCCGTTTCATGTTGTGGCCGACCGAGAAGAATTTCAACCGTTTCTTTCCGCAATGTATATATGATGTCGGTGGTCTGCGCAGTAAAATGGGTGAAAACTGGGAGCCGTTCGTGGCATACAACCTTGAATGCGCCCGCGATAAGGTTCGAAGTACCGCTGTACAAACCCTGATGAAAAATCTCGGTATTCCTAAAATTCCGGACGATGAACTCGAGAAAATTGATGTTCCTACAGCGCTGATCTGGGGACGCCATGACAAGGCAAACAAACTTAAAATTGCTGAGACAGCCAGCAAACGCTACGGGTGGCCGCTTCATGTGATTGAAGAAACCCGCGACGATCCCAAACTGGAACGGCCGAAAGCATTTGTTCATGCGCTTAATACCGTATTGCGCGCAACTAATATTCATTAGCACTAAGCAATTAAAAATCATCCAGGATGAAAACACTTAAAATCCTTTCATTCTTTCTGTTTTTAGGTCAGTTCTCCGTTCCCTTGTTTGGTCAGGATCGCCCACCTGTTATCGACATGCATGTGCACATTGGTGCGCCATGGTGAGATTTCTTCAAATGGACATGAAACCAAAGGAGTAATCTTTAACAAAGATCCCGATTAGTTTATTTGGTTGAACATGCGAACATGCTTCGGATGGTTTAACAATCGCCTAAAACAGACTCTGTGATTCTGATCGACATTGTGGCACTCATTCTTTATTTTAATTTGCTTATTTTAAAGAACTATCAGATGCATATATCTAAATAAGAAGCTGAGATTAATCGATGAAAAAAGTTGCGTTTAAAACGCTTGGCTGCAAGCTGAATTATTCGGAGACAATGACCATCCGGCAGGACTTCAAAGAGGAAGGCTATGACGTCATTGATTTTGACAGCGAGGCAGATATCTATGTCATCAATACCTGTTCGGTCACCCAGGGCGCCAACAGCACCTGCCGGAAGACGGTCCGCCGCGCGCTGCGCAGGAATCCGGAAGCCTTTGTAGCGGTCATCGGCTGCTACGCGCAGCTGGAACCGGGTGAGATTGCTCAAATTGACGGAGTCGATGCGGTTCTGGGGGCCAAAAACAAGTTCAGGCTGCTGGAACTTTTTGATGATTTTCACAAGCGATCGGAGCCCATAGTATATCATTCGGATGTCAATGAGACCGTTGATTTCCATAACGCTTTTTCAGCGGACGACCGGACCCGCGCCTTTCTGAAAGTGCAGGATGGCTGCAGCTACAGCTGCTCTTTCTGCACCATCCCCATGGCGCGTGGCAAGAGCCGGAGCCCCCGGATCTCTTCGGTCGTCCGGAATGCGGAGCAACTGGTGGAAGATGGTTTCAAAGAAATTGTGGTAACCGGCGTGAATGCGGGCGACTTTGGCCGCGGCACGGAGGAGGACTTTTTTATGCTGCTCCGGGCGCTGGACCGGGTCGGGGGACTTGAACGCATTCGGTTTTCGTCGGTGGAGCCGAATCTGATGCATGAGGAACTGATCCATTTTTCCGCCGAATCCGGCAAAATTCAGCCCCACTTCCATATGCCGCTTCAGAGTGGCAGCGATAAGATGCTGGGGATCATGCGGCGGCGCTATCAATCGGAACTTTACCGGCAGCGGGTAGAATTGATTAAAGAGCTTATGCCCGATGCGGCCATCGGCGTAGACGTGATTACCGGTCACCCGGGCGAAACGGATGAACGCTTCCGGGAATCCTACGATTTTGTTGACAGCCTCCCGGTCTCTTACCTGCATGTCTTCACTTATTCCGAGCGTCCCGGTACCCATGCGCTTTCGATCGAACCAAACGTACAGGACAGCGTCCGCAAAGAGCGCACACACAAATTTCGCCGGCTATCCCAAAAAAAGAGATTTGAATTTGACACCTCCTTCTCCGGCGAGGTTCGCGAAGTGCTCTTCGAAGGGGCAGACCATAACGGAGCGATGCTGGGGTGGACCGACAATTATGTGCGGGTAGGCATTCCGTACAATCCCCGTCACGAAAATAAAATACTGCCGGTGCAGCTCGGGGCTCGTTCAAAAGAAGGCTATCTGATCGGCGAACTGACCCCGGAAGCCAAAAAGGAGCAACAGGTTATCGGAGAATTAGTAGGGTGAGAAAGTATGGCAGATTCAGCTCTAAACACAGACAAACTGATTGACAATATCATCAGTTACCTCAATAACGAACGTGAACTGTACGGTGATTTTACCATGCAGCAAGAAACTGCCGGTCAACCTCCTCCACGGGATAAGGATACTACTCAACAGGATGATAAAATGGCTTCAGAATCTTCGTCCCAGCCTAAAAAACAACTAAACGCAGCCGAAACCGGGGATAACGCTTCCCAAGCACCAAAACAACAGCATGCCGCCGATAGCGGGAATGAGGCTTCTTCGAGCAGTGGTAATAACATATACCAGCACATTGAGCACTGCCAAACCCTTCAAGAGCTGGAGGCGCTCTGCCGGAAGGCCGATATGCTGCGAACCGACCTGGAGGATACCCAGCTGGTTTTTGGGGTTGGCAATCCCCAGGCCGATCTCATGATCATCGGCGAAGCCCCCGGGGCCGAGGAGGACCGGCAGGGAGAACCTTTTGTAGGGAAAGCGGGACAGCTGCTCAATAAAATCCTGGATTCAATCAATTTAAGCCGCGACGAAGTCTATATCGCGAACATCCTCAAGCACCGTCCCCCGAACAACAGAAATCCAAAACCCGAAGAACGGGAACGGAGCCTCCCCTTCCTCCTCCGGCAAATCGACCTGATTAATCCCAAACTTATTTTGACGCTCGGCAAGGTATCGTCCCAGACCCTGCTCGATAAGAATGTTTCACTTTCAAAGATGCGTGGCCGGTTCCACAATTTCCGCGATAGCTACGAGTTATTGGCGACCTACCACCCGGCCGCCCTGCTCCGGCACCCGAAGTGGAAGCGCCCGACCTGGGAAGATGTACAGCTGCTGCGCAAGCGCTACGATCAGCTTGGCTGCAAGCCCTGATTTTTCTTTTCAACACCGGATTTTCTCTTCGTTTAAAGCAGTTCATTTATTATACTTTATGATACCTGTTATTCCCCCGTTACACCGAGAGTACTGGTGCATTAATACTGCTCCTCCATACGCATAAACAGTTTTAATATATTAGGTTTTCATTTTTCGAATGGCATCACAAGGGTCCGATTTTAAGAATAATACGCCGCGACAAGCACTGGATCAGGAAGGCCGGCTCCCTCCTCAGGCTGTTGAAGTTGAAGAAGCGGTATTAGGCTCAATGCTGATTGAGCATGAAGCGGCTACCGTAGCACTGCAAATGCTGTCCCCAAGAGATTTCTATAAGCCGGCCCACCAGCATATTTTTGAAGTACTGCACGATTTATATGAACGTGATAATCCCCTCGACCTGTTGACGGTCGAAAACGAATTGCGCGACAAGGGACTGCTTGATACCTGTGGAGGCGCGGGCTATCTCTCCGAACTCACCCGGTCGGTCAGCTCAGCTGCCAATGTGGATTATCATGCACAGATCATAGCCGAAAAAGCGACCAAGCGGAATCTTATCCTTGGTTGCACGGACATTATCAAGGAGGCCTACGACAGCTCTTCCGATCCCTATGACGTGCTGGATAAGGCGGAACAGCGAATATTCGATCTGGCCAACTCCAAGCAGCGGGCCCAGGCGCAGCCCATTGGCGACGTGCTTAAAGACACCCTTTCCTATTTGGAAGACATCCGGGGTAAATCGTCGGGCATAACGGGGGTCCCCACCGGCACCGATGTGGACAAAAAAACCGCCGGATGGCAAAATGGCGATCTCATCATTATTGCCGCACGTCCCTCGATGGGTAAGACCGCTTACGTATTGACCACGGCTCGCAATGCCGCACTGCATCAGGACCCCAAGCTGCAGACCAAAGTGGCTATTTTCAGCCTCGAGATGTCGAACCAGTCGCTGGTGCAGCGCCTGCTTACGATGGAGGGACGCATTAACGCCCAGTCGGCCCGGTCGGGGCGCCTGAAGGACGAGGAATTCAAGCGTCTTATTGATGCGGCGGGGCGTCTTTTTACGGCGGATATCTTTGTAGACGATACGCCGGGACTCAGTATCATGGAACTGCGCACGAAATGCCGGCGGCTGAAAAGCGAGCACGATATCGGACTCATTGTCGTGGACTACCTCCAGCTGATGACGGCCTCGGGCAAGGATTTCGGCACGCGCGAGCAGGAAATCGCCTCTATTTCGCGCGGGCTCAAAGCCTTGGCCAAGGAGCTTAACGTCCCGGTCGTCGCCCTTTCCCAGCTGAGCCGTGCCGTTGAACAGCGGGGCGGTGACAAGCGTCCCCAACTCAGCGACTTGCGGGAATCGGGCTCCATCGAGCAGGATGCCGATGTTGTCTGTTTCCTCTACCGGCCCGAATATTACGGCATCAAAACCACGCCCGAGGGACAGTCGACGACGGGACTGGCAGAAATTATTATCGGCAAGCAGCGTAACGGTCCCACGGGCACCATCCCCCTCTATTTCGTCGAAGATTATGCCCGGTTTGAGAACCTGACATCGGCCGATTCGGGTCCGTTCGGGGGCGCTTCGGGCAATACAGAAGATGCTCCAGGGGGCGGGACGCCGCCGATGGGGCATAATCCCGGTTCGGGGGGAGGCGATGAAGCGCCCTTCTAAGAGTCTTTCGACCTTATTGGCAAAATCTGCTACGATCCCTTCTTTCTCCTCTCTAACCGCTGATACGTTGAAACAGCATTACAGCGAGACCTTGCTCTCACGCTTGGGATCCAAATCATACAGCGAAGAAACCGTAGCCTGAACGGTTTTATACCAGTCATTACCGTACTTGTCATTGATCTCGTAGAAGTCAGAGAAGTCGGGCTTGCGGATCTTCATCTTCCACTCCTGGTTTTTGGCTTTATAGACCGGGTCCACATGCAACAGCTGGTGAAACAGCACCATTTCACGGGTCTTCTGGTCCAGCATATCCCACAGCTCTCCTGATATTTCAATCAAATAGTTATTACCGGAGTAATATTGCACTTCACGCGACGCTTTAACACATTTGGCGGCTTTATACTTCGAGAGGTTCGGGTATACCAGAAAATAACCGATTTCAGCGGGACCGAAATCCAGGTTTTCCCGTTCGATTACGGTTTCCGCTATTTTAGCGATCTCCGGAGATTCCATCAGCTGTTTGTTACTGTGGGCAATGGTATCTCCCGGTTTTAAAAAATCATTGTCTTTCATGAACGATGTTTCTGTTTGCAGTTCGAAATTTCAAGTATCCAAAGGTATGATTCTGCCGGGACCTTTTCATCCGTTATCGAAAATAACTTGTGGCTCAAAGTACCGTTTAGCCCGGCTTCATCTATATCGCCAGAATGCGGCGCAGATAGTTTATTTGCCCCAGATGATAGGTAAGATGTCCGTATAGATGTA